>JAFREV010000140.1 GCA_017434685.1 Mogibacterium sp. | reverse complement strand
TTTTTTATAGTATCCTGTACTGTCATCGAACTGCACCTCCATATTCATTGTTCGTCTATATTATGAACTGCCCCTGCAGACATGACAAGCAACGGGTTGTTGCGCTCACTTCACTGATGTTGCCTTGATCGCACCCAGACAGTGGATTCTTACGACACGGTTTTCGTCGGTATCTGCTATTTCCTGCAAACGCTCCAGATATGGCTTTACGAACTCCGGTCTACGTTTGCCGAGAACACGAAAGATCTCCGGAGCTTCCATTCTTACTTTATCATTCGAGTCATGCAGCAATTCTGCAAATACCGACATATGCTTCTCATAGATGTCCGGTGTGTTCGTGGCGATGTTTTCTGATGCCCATATGAAACCCAATCTGACCTTCGGCTCCTCATCAGAGACAAAACGGAACATATCTGTCCAGCACGGTTCAATTACCGAATAGTCTCCCCGTCCGATCCTGCCGAGAGCATTAACAGCACGTTCTCTCAAAAGCGGCTCCGGGCTGTCAAGAAATGAGGCGATTGCCGGAACTGCGTCTTGCACTTGGCGAGGATATGCAAGCCCCATCTCACCAAGCAGCCAGAGTGCTTTTGCTCGAATCTTCACGGATTCATGGCCAAGAAGAGAAGCAACATAAGGAATACTATCCTCCCACTTATCTCGGTCTTTTGTCAATATTCCCAGTTCTTTGTAAAGCACAGATTCAGTCATTCTATAATCCCTGAAAAAACACGTCAAAATTATCTGTTATCAGCACGACCTTTTCACCGGCATCTCCGAATGCATCTATGAACCATCTGTTACACCGTTTGAGATCATCCATCGTGCAGTCCTCTTTGACTAATCTGGTTTCTATCTCGGATTCGTGTCCGATGATTTCATCAAAGTGCTCTTCTATGTATTCCTCTGACATTGCAAGGCAGATAAATCTGATTTGCCCAAGATAAATCTCATCAAAATCCTGTCGCCAATCAGCAGGGATATAGCATCCTTCAACGATAAGAGTCTGAGCGTTCTCTATGGCTGTCTTCATGATTTCCCTGACGATCGGCCAAAGATAATCTGTGAGTTCATCGTCATCTTCCGGTGTAAGATTAGTGTTTCCGCTACGGATCAATCCCATTTTCAGATGGTCGATAGAAAGATATGGGTATTTGTATTTCTCGAGCATCCGCTGCGCCAGTAGCGTTTTTCCTGTGTGGGATGCACCTGTTATCAATATGATCATAATCTCGCTCTCAATTCCTTCTTGACCTTATCTAAATCACTGCAAGTGAGTATGGGTATAAGGTTATTGATCTCACCTATGTCTCTATCCCACCATTTGAATTTTAGCAGCAGGTCAATCAGTTCTTCATCAAATCGTTTTCTCAGCATATTTGCCGGATTGCCGATTACAATCGTGTATGGCTCAACGTTACTGCCTACCACACTATTTGCTCCGATGATAGCTCCGTCACCAATATGGACACCCGGAAGTATAACTGCATTCTGGCCAATCCAGACATCGTTACCTATTACGGTATCGCCTTTCAGTGGAAGGTCGTCAGCCGCAGGCGGTTCCATATCCCACCCCTCCAGAGTGTAGAACGGGAAAGTCGAAACATCATTCATCTGATGGTTCGCGCCGTTCATTACGAATTCAACACCAGAAGCGATCTGGCAGAACTTACCGATAATCAACTTGTCGCTGTTCCATTCATAATGATGTGTCACATGGCTTTCGAATTCCGAATCAGCGATATAGGTAAAATCGCCTACAATGATATTTGGATTCTTGATTGTTGGTTTCACATATATCTTTTTGTCATATCCGCTGATTGGATGAATTATATTTGGATCAGGTCTCTTCCCATCTTTCATTTCAACATCTCCGTTTTTCCTGTTTTCATCCCTGACATCTAAATAGCCGTCTCAACCCCCGACATCTAAACAGCCCACTCAACCCTACCGTTTCTGACATCAAAATGGCGCACTCAACCCCCGACATCTAAATGGCCTACTCAACCCTCCGGCAGAATGAGCCGTAGATAAGTTTCCGTCGAGTGATTTTCAGGCTGCGCGAGTGGGTAGCCCGAAAACCGGCAAAATCGACAAACCGCTTGTTTTCAAGCCTTTCAGCGCCTCTTATGTGTTTGCTTTAGACATCAATGCCACGCACTCGACATGTGATGTCCACGGGAATTGGTCTACGGGTGTGGCTTCGATGAATTCGTAGCCGTTTGCCGTGAGGTATTTTGTATCGCGTGCGAGCGTGCCGGGATCGCAGGAGACATAGACGATGCGATCGGGCTGCGCAGCAGCCACTGCGCTGAGCAGAGCCTCATCGCAGCCGGCACGCGGAGGATCCAGTATAACCACATCAACTTTATCCGCCGCTATCTCATCCGTATGCTCCGCATTGCTTCCCGCTTGGCCTATCCTAATCTCCGGTTCACGTTTTACACGCTCGTTTACTTCGTTCCACTTCCATAGCTCTGCAAGTCCCATCATTCCCGGGAGCTCCTCCTCGGCTCTTCCTGCGAAGTATCTCGTATTTACCATATTGTTAATTACAGAATTTCTGTTGGCATCAATCACGGCAGGCTTCACCGACTCAATGCCGATGATGCGAGTCCTTTCGAAAGCCTCTTCATCTCTGCCCCGCAGTTCATCAAGTAGCCAAATGCCTATTGTACCTGCTCCGCAGTAGAGGTCGAGCACCGTCTCGCCTCCTTTTAAGTCCGCATACTCCGCCGCCGCGTCATAAAGTTTCGCCATCTGCTCGGGATTAACCTGGAAGAACGACTGCGGACCTATCTCGTATCTGACAGTTCTCCCGTCTGCTCTTTTAAATTCGTCTGTTATCGTAGGTTTACCTGCAATGATATGGCACTTACCCTTGTTGATCAGAGCAACCGACTCCAGACTCCAAAACTCCCCAAAAGAAACGTCTGTACCGCCCTCTTCTATCGAACTTGCAACTACTTCACCATATGCTGCATCGTCCGTATGATTCAGGCTTCGAACTCCATCGTCCAACATCCCGATCAAAACTTCCACATCCGGAATCTCAAACTTCCCGCTACTTT
>JAFREV010000012.1 GCA_017434685.1 Mogibacterium sp. | reverse complement strand
GTTTGCCAACAAGAATACGGTTGTCGATTCCGCACTCGACGGTGTGGGCATGGGACTCGGATTCACACTGGCACTCGCAGCAATGGGAGCGATCAGAGAGTTCTTCGGAACAGGATGCCTCCTCGGCTTCACTATTATTCCGAACTTCTCAATCGGATTCTTCAATCTCCCTCCGGGCGGATTCTTCGTCTTCGGAGTGCTGATTGCCCTCATGCAGGCTGCAACAAAGGGAAGAGCCCTCAAGGCCAAAGGTTTCAGCTGCGGACTTTGCCCGATGTACAATTCCTGCAATACGGCAGAAGCAAACGAAGAGATCGAGGCCGAAAAGCAGGCAGCTGCAGCAGTATAGAAAGGAGGACAGACATAAATGGTAAATTTAATCGTAATCTTTATGGCGATAGTCCTCGTAAATAACTTCGTACTGTCGCAGTTCCTGGGAATATGTTCTTTCCTTGGAGTTTCAAACAAAATGAGTTCATCGGTCGGTATGGGAGGCGCGGTAGTCTTCGTAATGGTAATCGCCGAGCTCGTAACATGGCCTGTGATGCAGGTGCTCAATAAATTCGACATTGCGTACCTCCAGACCGTGGTATTCATACTCGTTATCGCAGCACTCGTGCAGTTCGTAGAGATGTTCATGAAGAGATACCTTCCTGCGCTCCAGAAAGCGCTCGGTATCTTCCTTCCGCTAATCACGACCAACTGCGCCATCCTCGGTGCTACGATCAACGCAATAAGTTATGGCTATACATACATCGAGTCCGTCGTGTATGCTTTCGGAGCAGGAGTCGGCTACATGGTAGCAATGGTTCTCTTCGCAGGCATCCGCGAGGAGAAGCTCGCGACGACAGAGGGCATTCCGGCTCCTTTCCAGGGCGTCGGTATCATCCTCGTTGCAGCGTCCATAATGGCGCTCTCGTTCATGGGCTTCACCGGGATGTTCCAGTAGAAAGGAGGCTGAGTGATGAGTGGTATTATGACACCTGTACTGCTGGTAGCAGTAATAGGACTTATCTGCGCAGGCCTTCTGGTATTCGCATCCAAGGTATTCTATGTGGCAGTTGATGAAAGAGTCACGCAGGTAAGGGAAGTTCTGCCGGGCGCTAACTGCGGCGGCTGCGGCTTCGCCGGCTGCGACGACTACGCTGCCAACCTTGTGGCAGATGAAGAGCTTCCATGCACCAAATGCTCGCCGGGCGGGGCAGGCGTAGCGGCGCAGATTGCCGAGATACTCGGCAGAGCCGCCGGATCCACCGAGCCCGAAGTCGCACAGGTTATGTGCAACGGAGTATGTGATGCAAGAAGAACAGTACTCGAGTGGCAGGGCATGAGCTCCTGCAAGGGAGCCAAGGGATGGTTCTCATCTCCCAATGCATGCATGTTCGGATGCATGGGCCTCGGAGACTGCGTAAATGCATGCCAGTTCGATGCTATCGGAATCGTTGACGGAATCGCAAGAGTCAACAGAGAAAACTGCGTGGCATGCGGAGCCTGCGTAGGCGCTTGCCCACAGAAGATCATCAAACTCGTGCCGGTCAAGAGTCAGGTACACGTTCTGTGCTCATCCACAGATAAGGGCGCTGTGGCCAAGAAGAACTGCGACAACGCATGCATCGGCTGTACGAAGTGCACCACGGTATGTAACTTCGGCGCCATCTCTATCGAGGATAATCTCGCAAGAATAGATGTTTCCAAGTGCAAGTCCTGCGGACTTTGCGCAGTTGTATGCCCTACAGGCGCTATCAACAGCTTCAAAAAACTGCCTCCGAAGGCAGCCGCAGAAAAAGCAGCAGCTGCCAAGAAAGCCGCTGCCGCCAAAGCCAAAGAAGCCCCTGCCAAGGCTAAGGACGCAGCCCCTGCAGAAGCATAGAGCAGAGTTGTAAAGCTGACGAAACAGCCGCAGAATCATAAAGCAGAGTAGTTTTATGACGCGGCGGCTACAAAGAAAAGCCGTAAAAACATAACAATTGTCCCTATTCCAAGATTAACCTTAGAATAGGGACAATTTCATTATCTGCAAATGTCATGCTTTGGTCCTGTTGAGAGAAAACATCGCGAACAGGACCATTTTTGTTACTCTGAACAGCAGCGAATTGGTCCTATAAAAACACGATTATCGAATCAGGACCATTTTAAACTTGATAAATGGCAATGAATTGTTCCTGTTGCGAGAAGATGCTATGAATAGGACCATTTTTACTGTCATGAATAGGGACAAATTGTTCCTGATTTGAGTCAATCGCTGAAATGGGGACAATTGTGAGCATGAGCAGTGGGTTAAAATGTTCCTAGATAGGACTGACTGAAGGAATAGGAACAATTGGTGCAAAAGCAAGCCATGGAGTTATGGATAAGCGGCGCGGAGCCATGCAAAAGTCCATGGACAGAAGTATAGAATAAATAAGCTGTACAAATAATTCTGTCCACCGACTTTTACACAGCTCCACTCAAGGACTATGATTGTCTTTTTAGAAAGCCGCTTATCCACAGCCTCCATGGTTTCGGCTACGGAACCTAAGAATAGGAAGAAATAATAGTAGGTCTGATGCATCTTTCAACGATGCTTTTGATAGGAGAGTCATCGAATCCGCCGTTTGGCAAGTCGAAAGTAAAAAAAACATCGCGCTCGGGAATGTAATCGTTAGACCAATACTTATATACAGACTCAATGAACTTATTTCTGTAATTGTTGCTTTCCATTTTACCCTGATGCTCTATATAAATAACGGATTTGAAATCAAGTTCTGACAAAATAGTGAAGTCCGGTAAAATCAATCCATTTTTGTAGTTGTTCTTAATTACGAGTGGCAGTTCGTATATGAAAGTCACATCGAGATCCAAAAGGAAATTGTAGATTAATGCCTCGCCTTTTGATCGAACATATTGTCCGTCACGAGTTCTATGGATGAGTTCATCCGGCCTGAAAGGAGTAAAGGTTTTCTTGTACTCCTCCATTTCCTTTTTCCATTTTGAAGCAGCATCGGATACGGATGCAAGACCGGCATATGAAGATAACTTGTATGTTTTGGAAAGTCTGCTGTTTATTGCCTCAAAATCAACTTCGACAGATCTTCTGATGAAAGATTCAGTCCGCATTATTTCCTCCAATAGATTAGAAACTGACATCTTCAGAAGATGAGCCTCTTTTATTTTAGATACTTCTTCATTGCTGTCCGTACCGAGATACCTGTATTTACTCGACTCCGGGTCATACACTGAATAGTAGGCGGCGCCGTTGCTTCGAAAACTGGCTTTCAGTTTCTTTATTGACAGCCCTTCCAACTGTGCCAGTTTCATTCTTTGCGTTTCATACTGCCTTTTTAGGTCCTCAAGATGAGAGGATAATTCATATCGAAGTTTTTTATTCATATTAAGTCCTCTCTTTATAATAGTAGCAGAGCCTGTGGAGCTTGTGGATAAGTGGCAATTTAGTGCCGGAGCAAAATAATGATGAAAGCGGGGTTGTGGAAAAGTGGGTGGAGAGATGTCTCCATGCACTTTTCCATTACTCCGCGCCACTTATCCATAAATCCACGGGCAAAAGAATCTACTGTGCATTCCGGATTGCTGAAATTCTGTTCGATAACAGAAGTATATGTGTAGTTTAAATGTGTCACTTTTACTTGCGTTGCAGTATTGCATGAATATCTGAAATCAGTCAAATATCAAAAAAGAACGCAAGCGCTGCAGTGATTGCAACGCTTGCGAGCATTAATCGAACAACTAAAGTGCATTTTATGTCGTTGTTAGTTCATATAATGTTGAAATTAGGGATGCGTAAAACACGCTGCGCTATTCTGCGAAGAGGTCGATGAATTCGAAGGTTCTGCAGTCGACCATGCCGCGGTTGGTGAGCCTGATCTCAGGCAGACATGCCAGTGCCATCAGAGCCATAGTCATGTACGGCGAATTGATGACGCAGCCCATTTCCTTCCATGCTGCATCCAGAGCTTCGGTCATGTCCGCAACTTCCTTAGCGGATTTATCACTCATTATGCCTGCAATCGGAAGCGGCATCAGTGAGAGGACTTTGCCGTCCGCAACAGCGCACATACCTCCGCCGCATTCTATGAGTGTGCGGGCGGCGAGTGCCATATCTTCATCGTTGGTGCCCGCAACCAGGAGATTATGGGCATCGTGTGCAACAGTCTGAGCCATTGCGCCTTTCTTGAATCCGAATCCCTTTACGAAACCGAGACCTTTTGTGCCCGTCGCATGATGTCTCTCAAACACAGCGAGCTTCATAACGTCTTCCGAAGGCTTGGCCTCGACGCTGCCGTCTACCACAGGAAGATCGATTAGTCTCTCGTAGTTTCCGACGTGGTTCGGGATGATTTCCATCACGCGAGTCTTGATACTTGCCGCATCAGAAGGAGCCGCAATCTTAAAGCTGTCTGCCGTGACATCTTCTCCGACATGCATGGTATTGTAGCAAGCATCAGGGAACTTGGACGGAGTCATCTCTGCGATGAACTCTCCATTCTCGGCTACGACTTCTCCGTCGATAATCGTCTTCGTAATCTGAATGTTCGAAAGATCATCGAAGAATACGATGTCTGCGCATTTGTTAGGCGAGATGCTTCCCATCTCGTGATCCATGCGGAAACATGTAGCAGGATTGATGGTCACATACTGAATTGCCTTGATAGGATCGAGGCCTTCTCTGATTGCGAGCCTTACTATCTCGTCGAGATGGCCATCATTCAGAACTGTGTCTGCATGGCTGTCGTCGGAGACAAGGCAGGCAAACCTGTCATCTATATTGTTATCTAAAATAGCGTGGATTATGGTCGGCATGTCGTGCCAAGCGCTGCCGTAACGAAGAAGCGCATACATGCCGCGGCGCATTTTCTCGAGCACATCCTCGGCACGAGTCGACTCGTGACAGCAACGAACTCCCGATGCGATATATGCATTAAGTCCCGGACCCGTCTCGGGAATGGAGTAATGTCCGGTTATGACCTGATCAGCTTTGAGAGTCTCGGCTAGTTCGCCGTGGATGTTCGGTTCTGCGCCTACTACATTCGGAAAACTCATCATCTCTCCGAGCCCCATGATGCCGTCCCAAGTCATCATCTCTCGCACTTCATTAGGACCGATCTCGCAGCCCGAGTCTTCGAAGCCGGCAACTGCCGGTATGCACGACGGGACGTTTGCCATAGCTTTTAGAGGTGAGCCTTTGGCATCTTCAATCATAGCCTTAACACCGTCCGGACCGCAGACATTACAAATCTCATGAGGATCCATAAATATACCTGTCGTGCCGTGCGGCACAACTGCTCTTGCGTACTCGCGAACGGTCAGCATCGCAGATTCGACATGGATGTGAGCATCCATAAATCCCGGTGCAATGTACTGACCTGCGGCATCGATTACTTTCGTGCCGTCTCCGACGCAGTGTGATGCGTCACCGACAAGGGCAATTCTTCCCTCAGCAACAGCTACATCGATTCCTTCCTGAATCTCTGCAGTACAGACATTGACGAGCTTGGTGTTCTTAATTACAAGTTCGGCAGGCTGCGCTCCTGTTGCGACGCGAGCCAGAGTCTGCGTTACTTCATACAGCGGTTTTTTGCAGAATTTGTTAAGCATAAATATTACCTCTCGTTACAGTAAAAACATACTTACATTTCTTATTATACACATAACATCAGCTGCGACGATACAGCAAAAATGTAAAAAAAATCGCCTCAGCGGCGATTTCTTGATGCTTTTATAGCCTTGTCCATTTTGCGCTCTGCGTCGCGCTTGGCATCGGCTTCTCTCTTATCGTAAAGTTTCTTACCGCGGCATAGACCGAGCTCGAGCTTGCAGCGGCCGTTCTCGTCGAGGTAGACTGAGAGCGGTATGAGGGTGAGCCCCTGCTGAGTCTTGATGGTGCCGTAGAGCTTGTTGATCTCTTTCTTATGCATCAACAGTGTGCGAACGCGGAGAGGATCCACGTTGAAACGGTTGCCCTGCTCATACGGTGCTATGTGCATACCGGTTATTATGAGTTCACCTTTGTTCGTAATCTTGGCGTAGCTTTCCTTGATGCTCACGCCGCCTTTTCTGATGGATTTAATTTCGGTTCCGGTCAGAACTATGCCCACCTCAAAACGTTCCTCGATGTGAAAATCGTGGAACGCCTTTTTATTATTCGCAACTACTTTTTTGGATCTTTTTCCCATTAAAACCTCTGGATTT
>JAFREV010000011.1 GCA_017434685.1 Mogibacterium sp. | reverse complement strand
GAGAAACCCGACCGTTAAGGCCGAGGTCAAGTTGCGTGGCTTTGCCGGCGACAGGGTGCCGGTCGGCTTCTTCACATACCCGATAAGCCAGGCCAGCGACATCACGGCGTTCAAGGCCACAATCGTACCTGTCGGAGAGGACCAGGAGCCTATGCTCGAGCAGTGCAGGGAAATAGTCCGTTCATTCAACAGGACCTACAACTGCGACGTGCTCGTCGAGCCCGAGATTTATCTCCCGCCGAACGATGCATGCCTCAGGCTTCCCGGCACGGACGGACAGGCTAAAATGAGCAAGTCCCTGGGTAACACCATTTACCTCTCGGACGACGAGGAAACCCTCCGCAAAAAAGTCATGTCGATGTTCACAGATCCGGGACACCTCAGGGTTGAGGATCCGGGTAAGATTGAGGGAAATACAGTATTTACTTATCTCGACGCATTCTGCAAGGAAGACGCGTTTGAGAAGTATCTGCCGGAGTATAAAAACCTCGATGAACTCAAGGCGCACTACCAGAGGGGCGGACTCGGAGATGTCAAGGTCAAGAGGTTCCTCTTTGAGGTTCTCAACGAGTTCCTGACTCCGATCCGTGAGAGAAGAGCATATTTCGAAGCTCATCCCGAGGAAGTAATTGCGGCCCTGACCGAGGGAACAGCCGAAGCCAGAAAAGCCGCCGGACAGACCCTCGCAGAGGTCAAGCACGCAATGCAGATCGACTACTTCGAGCGCTGGGCCGAAGAATACAAATAATATGAAAGTATCTACAAAAAGCAGAAACGCACTCATGATGCTGGCCTATCTGGCCGAGCATTACAACGGTGAATTCATCCCACTGAAAGAGATTTCCGAACGTCAGGACATATCCAAGAAATATCTTGAGCAGATAGTCCCGATGTTTGCCGGCTCTGACCTGCTTCGCGCGGAGCGAGGCGCCCAGGGCGGGTATATGCTGGGCAGGTCGCCGGATAAGATAAGTGTCGGCGACATCCTTCGGATAACCGAAGGATCCCTCGCTCCGGTGGATCCTGACTCCTGCGATATTCACTCCCCCGAGATGGCTGTAATGCCGGTATGGAATGATCTTGCCGATACAATCAGCGATTTCCTGGACGGCATAACGCTGCAGGACATCGCAGACCGCCAGCGAGAAAGCTACGCCAACGACTACTTTATCTGACCGAAAAAAAAGCACTGATTGAATCTGCAATCAGTGCTTTTCATAAGTTCTTCGATTAATCCTTATTCCGCAAACATCGGAGTCGACAGGTAGCGTTCACCCGTATCCGGGAGGAGCGCTACTATTATTTTACCTGCATTCTCAGGTCTCTTCGCCAGCTCTGATGCTACATATGCTGCGGCTCCTGATGTGATGCCGACCAGCACGCCTTCTTTTCTGGCCAGGTCCCTGCCTGCTTCATATGCATCGCTGTTTTCAACCTGTATAATCTCGTCATATACATCTGTGTTCAGCGTATCAGGTACAAAGCCTGCACCTATTCCCATAAGTCCGTGCGGCCCCGGATTTCCTCCCGAGAGCACGGGGGATCCTGCCGGTTCAACAGCCACTACCTTTACATCCGGATTCTTTGACTTCAGGTACTCTCCGACGCCTGAAATGGTGCCGCCCGTTCCGACGCCTGCCACGAATATATCCACCTTGCCATCTGTATCCTCCCAGATCTCCGGACCCGTCGATGCAGTATGTGCCGCGGGATTTGCAGGATTGGTAAACTGGCTCGGAATGATGCTGCCGGGTATCTCTTTTGCCAGCTCCTCTGCTTTTTCGATAGCTCCCTTCATGCCCTTGGCTCCCTCCGTCAGCACCAGCTCTGCGCCATAAGCTTTCAGCAGATTGCGACGCTCCACGCTCATGGTTTCAGGCATGGTAAGTATAACTTTGTATCCCCTCGCAGCAGCGACAGATGCGAGACCTATTCCGGTATTGCCGCTTGTAGGTTCGATAATTGTAGCGCCCGGCTTGAGCAGCCCTTTGGCTTCGGCATCGTCTATCATTGCTCTTCCGATTCTGTCCTTGACACTTCCGGCGGGATTGAAGTACTCCAGCTTGCCGTAAATCTTCGCTGCGGCGCCTCTGTCATTTTCAAAATTGGACAGATGCAGCAAAGGTGTACCTCCGATTAAATCAGTAATTGTTTCATAAATTCTCATATCCTGTCCTCCTGTTTATATACCCTATTACCTATCTGTATTATGGGTATTAATATAGCACTCCTCACACCGGCTGTCAAGATGGCTCATCTTTTTTTCAATAAAATTTGATTATTGCTCCGGCAAAGCGTAAAATCTCCCTTGAAAATATGATTAACCAACGCGGGGCAAGTCCCGGGGTGAATCGAAGAGAGGACATGATAATCAAAATGCTGAATCCGTTTACCACAGTGCCGAAATTCCTGCAGGGCTATATCGCAGCCAGAAAGTTTTCCACCCAAAACGGAAAAGAAATCGAGCGCCTGCACAGTGAAGGCAGATACGAAGAAGAGAGAGAAGTAATCCGAAAAGGTCAGAAGCTATTCTGCGAAACAGTAGCCGACAAACTCAGGATAGACTTTGATGTATCCGGAACGGAAAACATCCCGGCAGACGGTCCGTTCATGGTCTACAGCAACCACCAGGGCTTCGCAGACATTCCGGCCCTCTGCTATGCTTTCAGGGATCACTGCCAGATGGGCTTCGTAGCCAAGGAGGAATGGCGTAAATATAAAGTTCTGAGAGATGCCATTATCTACACGAATTCCATCTTCCTCGACAGAGGCAATCCAAGAGCTGCGGTCAAGGCGGTTGCCGAGGTAAAGGATCTGCTTGACAAGGGTTTTAACATGGCGATCTTCCCCGAGGGCACCCGCTCGCAGCGCCACGAGATGGGAGAGTTCAAACCCGGTGCGTTCAAGTTCGCCGAGAAAGCCAAAGTCCCGATCCTTCCTGTGACGCTGGACGGAAGCTATAAACTCTTCGAGGAGAAAGGCAGCTATCAGCCGTGTCGCATAAAAGTAACAATCCACCCGCTCGTCCATATCGAGCAGATGGATAAGCATCAGCAGAAAGAAGCTGCCGAACAGATAGAGCAAACGATAAGAAGCGCCCTGTGACAGGCGCTTCTTCTTTTCTGCTTTCTAGAATGTATTTCTCTTGAGATATGCCACGGCCTCTTCGACCAGATATGTTGCATTCATGCCGTCCGAACGGATGACCTCATGCTTCGGAAGATCCGCATGGATATCGAGATGAGATATCTCGGCCAGCAGGTTCTTGAAGTAGTTGTTGTCATCGACGACTGCCTGGTTCGGCTGCACGAGGCATATGCTGTATGCCTGCAGTATCGAATATACTGATACTCCGTTCCATGTCAGGCCGCGGTATTTTTCGAGCTCTGCCGGCGGGAAAGGCGTGCAGTTTCTGTAGATGTCCATGGCCTTCCAGAGAGCATCCGTCTCTTTTTCGCTGAGAGGCTCTGCCTCGTTTGCGGTCCTGCAGTTGTCCTCCACCTGTTCAATTGTGGACATTCCGGAGAGAACGGCGATTACGCCCTCGAGGTCCGATGCAAATCTGATGGACCAGGATGCAATGGATTTGTCTGGGCACACATCTTTCAGGACCTTCTCCGCTTCGTGAGGCAGGCTCGCAAGCGCGCCGCCCTTTACGGCCTCCATGACGATTACATCTTTTCCGTGTTTTCTTATGATCTCATAGCACTTCTTCGCTGCCACGAAGTCGCTGTCCCAGTCGATTGGATTGAGCGCTATCTGAACGAATTCAATTTCCGGATGATTGTTAAGCACCCTGTCGAGCAGCGCGGGTGATGAGTGAAACGAAATGCCCAGATGTTTTATCTTTCCTTCTTCCTTCCAGGCCCTGGCGTGATCAAAGAGGTGTTCGGAGAGGAAAAGGCCGTCGCCTTTGCCCTCTATCCCGTCATACCATACGGTCTGGAGGTTGTGAAGCAGATAGTAGTCGAAATAGTCCACGCCTACATTTGCGAGCTGCTCGGCAAATGTCTTTTCCACCTCTGCTTCGGTCATCGGTATAAATGAAGGAAATTTGGTTGCGATTCGAAAGCTGTCTCTCGGATGCCTCTCGACGAGAGCTCTTCTGGTTGCTTCCTCGCTCTTTCCATTGTGATACACATAGCTCGTGTCGAAATAGTTGTATCTTGCTTCGAGGAATGTATCCACCATTTTGTTGAGCTGTTCATAGTCAAAATTGGTTTCTTCTCCGTTCAGCACAGGAAGTCTCATCATGCCGAATCCAAGATTTTTCATTCTTTATATCTCCTCTCTTCGTTCCTTCACAGCTCAGCTGACTTTGCCACGCTAACGCTGCTCCCTGATATTTTATAACGCTGAACAAAGTATAACATATTTAACTTGCCACTTTATGAGGGCAATGTGTCAGTCTGCTAAGCAGACAGAGCATTGTGCGGCTCTGCCCCAGAGCACGAGCACCATTTCGGTATATAGAGCTGACAGTGTCAGGTCTATGGTTCCGCCGTCGCATAGCCTTCGAGAAATCCGTACACCACAGGGTTCTGGCTGAATGACGGCTCAAACGAGACATATGACGCAGAAGTTGTAAGCACCGCAGACGGCCTTATAGAAGTTGCGATTTCCACCGAGTGGAACAGGAGCACATGTTAAACACAGCAATCCGAGAACAGCTTAATCACAAGTCACCAACCTCTCTCATAATTCGAGGATGCTGTATAACAAACATCCGGAGCAAAAGCCAACGTCATTAAGTTAAGGCGTTGTGGCTCCAAACAAAAAGACGCCCCTTCGATTAAAAAAATCGAGGGGGGTGTTTTTTGTGAGGTTTGGAGTTATGCATATCTTCTTCGGATATAATCCTTATATTTTCCTGTAATAATGAGCGGGTCCAGCTTCGTTACCGTTGTTACCGAATCCATATAGTCCGTAGCCTCCTTATCCATCGTTGGTTTGTAAGAAACGTCCCCGCTTTCAGATAAAAGTAAAATGTGCGAATCAAACAGCTTGTGATGGTTTTGGCACATCCAAAGTCCATTTTCGCCATCTGTTGCGTATTCCAGCTTTTCGTCGTCCGAAAGAGTTGTCATTTTTTTGATTGCAGAAACTGGCCAAAGATGCGCTCCCTGAATGATTTCAGATATTCCGCACTCGCAAAGAACGCAATGTCTTTCGCCCAATCTATCCAGAAGACGTGCGTTGAATTTCGGCGATCTTAAACTGTCATTCTCATTCAACTCTTTCTTTTCTAATTCATCATCAATGTTAACGACATTTATATTCCCCATCGCATCAAGTACGTCAAGCGAAGCCCTTGGAAGCTCTTTCAAGTCTCGCTCATTGTACTCATAGAGCGTTACATTATCCTCGGTGGACAATATATTACTTATAGCGTAACTTATGATGCTTGTCTCGTACTTGTTTGCTCCATATGTCTTGCCATAAATGGAATAGTCATGAGCATTTTCTTTAACAATGAATGTTGAATTGTTCCCAGGGTTAGCCGCGGCGTTGATTCTTCTCGCCAATATGATATCTTCTATTGAACTGAAGGGAAGTATTCTTTGCCCGCAGGAAGGCGTGTTGATGAAATCAAACCCCGCGGTCTTCATTAAGCGGTACACGAACAGATGGTATGCCGTCGAATCTTGTCCGCTGCAAGGGAGAAAGTAAAAGAAAAGCCGCTTCTTATTGTGCGAATTGCTGTAGAAAAGATTAAATGCAGTTGTCGCGCTTTGAATTGAGGAGTTTCTTCCCGCACCAGTATTGTCTGAAAAGCTGATGAAATTTGCAGTATCTTCATACAACAGCATTCCAAGACGACCTTTATTGTAAGATCTTGGCAGGAATTCGTCTGTATAATCATTATCTACAAACTCCACATCGTATTTCTTTTTCTTGGTTATTTGAAAGCAAACGTCATCAAGGATAGCACGCGGCAGCAACGAATCGAAATACACGCCTGTTGCTTGAGATTTTTGCATGTTCTTCTTTATTATGAATTTTGGTTTCCTGTAATATTTCATAATTCAGTATCAGCATCTCCTTTCTAGGTTTCCCGGATATTCCAACCACATCACCGAGGGGAACACAATTATATCCGTTTTTTTCTACCCATTGTTTGAGATTTGTATTGGTCTCCCCCTTGTGCTCGTAAACATATGATAAAATGCACGGGATGTTTCTCTCTGAGAGCCCATCTATGAAATTGAAAAGCTCTTTCTCTAAGCTTGTGTCCCAGCCTTTAAAACCTCGTTTTCCGTCATTATAACTTCCGGTAGTTAACATATATGGCGGATCAAGGTAAACCAATGTTTTTTTGTTAAAAGGGACGCAACTTTCTATTTCCGAAAAATCAACGCTTTCAAAGGTTACTTCTCTATCCTTTAATATGCGACTGAAGCTTATAAGCTTGGCGAGAATACAATCGTTGAACCATCGAATCCCTGCTGGGTTATTGTATTCGAGTTTGCCATTGAATCGAATCTGCTGCTGGAAACTATACAAGATAATAGCAAACAGCATCCTGATATCCCGCTTTTCTATAGGCAGGGAATTGTAATACGCTCGAGCCTCCAAGTACGTTTCCTTATTGCCTTTTTCAAGGCGATGTTTCTCTATAAATTTCTTTACATACACAATGTATTCATAAGTATCATATTTTCTAAACGACTCTATGAGATCTTTGACAATATGGTTTATGTCATTGTAAACAATTTTCTCGCAGGCAATATTTGCGCCGACATTCATTCCTCCGCCGAAAAGGTCTACAAAAGTGTCGAAGTTGCTTATAAGGCTTGCTCTAATATCATTTACAACCTTAGCCTTGCTTCCTATGTAGTTTAATGGGGATTCATATACAACTTCGCTTGTCGGCTTTTTTTTGATATAAAATAAATACTCGAAATGCATATCGTGGTTATCCGACTTCCAGTTCTCGTACTTTTTATATGGTACCTTTACGCACTCATATGTTCCCTCGACACCATATCTTTTAAATACGGCTTCTATATATTCCTTGCTCATATCTCCTGCATTATTGTAGCTGAGGAATACATGCTCGGCCTTTGTCAATGCTATAACCCTGTCAAGAAGTATGTGGGACTTATAAACCCTAGACCAGTCAGAACGCATTGGCGCTGTCTTTCGAGAGCCTGTAACTTTGCTGAGTTCCGAAGGCTTATCATTAAGTATTAACGTTTCAAGGAGATGATACTGTGTTCCATATTGATTTTGAGTGTATGGCGGATCTAAATATAGAATGTCGCAATCAATATCGGCGATAATTTCCTCAATCCTGTCGCTATACGCAGAGACTCCATTTACACAGGTTGTCCCATCATCTATATCAATAAAAACAATTTCCTTCAACGCCCGCGCGTCCCATTCCTTAAGAAAAGCTCCGTAAACGCCAGCAGTGTTAGAAACAGCTGAAACGGATTCCAGCAAGCATGCAAGTAAATAGCGATACTCATTTTCATTTATTAGATTGTTAGATTTCCATGTCTCAATAGTCTCTCTGAAGAAATCAATGCGAGCAGCATTTTGCGGGGTGAAATACATTCTGTTTGAACCGCCTGGCGAATAATTCTTGTAGAAAAATCCATATACTGTATCTTTAGAATTATTTAAAAAGGAAAAAGGATCAAACTCTAAATCCGAGAAACTGCAAGATGATGCAACTATGCGACCAGTTGTGAAAGTGGTCGCACAGGAAAGAGAATCATTTACAACCAACTCGCACTCGCCTTTGAACGCATTTGCTACAGAGCCCATACCACAAAACGCATCAAAAAAAACGGTATCGCGGTTAATATTGCATTTAGAAACTATGACATCTTTAATTGTTTCTGTTAAAGACTCTTTGTTTCCTAGATATCTCATAACCATCCTCCTTTTGAGATATTATATATCACCGCGCGTCCTACATACAACGAGAGAATATCGCTAAAAACCGCATTTTTTCGAAAAAACGAACAAAATGTTTCTCGTTATTTTTTGCGTGCAAGCCTTGAAATTACAGGCTTTTATACTACAATTACACCATAAAAAACTCGCAAAAAAGAACAAAATAATAGCACCGGTGAAAAGTTTGGCGACTCTTCCGATGCTACATCCCCGACAGACAAACTTTGCGTCTATCCGTCTTTAATTGCATTTTATCACGAATAAGGGTAAAGACAATTGCTCCTGAGATAATAATGAAGAAAGATAGAAAGAAATATGACAACCAAATAGCAATTGAGCTGAAAGAATCTCTTAAAGAAGCTGTAGCCGAGATGGCAAAAAAGCCGTCAGGTTTTATCGTCGATCCTGTTCGTGATTTTACCAGAAGACGTAAGCTCGACATGGAGACGCTTATAAACCTTATTTTGTCTATGAAGGGCGGCTCAATCAGCAAGGAGCTCTACACATATTTCGGCGGAGATGTCGAAACTGCAACCTCATCTGCATTCGTACAGCAAAGAGCAAAGATAAGGGCAGAGGCTTTTGATTATCTTTTCCGCAAGTTCAATGACGCATCTTCGCATCTGGATACTAATAACTATGATGGCTATCGCCTACTCGCTGTAGACGCCAGTGATATCAACATTGCCAAGAACCCGGAATCCGATACATATTTGGTCAAAAGCGACTATAACCAGTTCCAACTTAACGCTGTGTATGATGTGCTTAATAAGACATACTTTGATGCGCTCGTTCAACCCGCTCCCAAAGAGCATGAAATTAGAGCTGCGATTTCTATGGTTGTAAGAAGCGAGTTTAGAGATAAGGCTATTCTCATCGCCGATAGAGGCTATGAGTGTTTTGGCCTTTATGAGCATATACACAGAACCGACAACCTCGACTATCTTATTCGCGTTAAGAATAAAGGAAGTACGAGACATGCCGATGTCCGACTGGGACATTGCTGTTTCATTTGAACTCAGGACTACGCAGACAAAGCAGGATCAGAAAGATTTTGCAGAGGGTAAGGCTAAATATGTCCGAGGTCCATCAAAACGCGGCTTGGACAAGCAGGTCACATGGGACTTCGAATCACCGTTTCAGTTCAGCTACAGAGTTGTCCGGTTTAAGATATCTCCGGGCGAATATGAGACGCTCGTTACTTCTTTAGATAGAAACGCTTTCCCACCCGAGAAGCTAAAAGAGCTTTATCACCTCCGTTGGGGAATCGAGACTTCTTTGCGCTTCCATCTTACAGACCACCTCCTGATGTTGCGTCTCTGATCGCACGGTACATTCTCCCTGTCAGAGAAGGCAGGAGCGACAAGAGAAAGCTCAACAAGAGAATGAACCCAATCATGTTTACATACAGAGTAGCAGCATAGACGGAGATACCTTCCGTCCGCTTGTTGTATATGAAATAGGCTGGAATGCGATCCTCGGCGCAGAAAAAGAGCCCGCTCGCTTACGAAAAGCGGATGCGGACTCTGTTTTTCTTGGTCCATTTCTTAACTTAATGGATTTCAGCCGGATTAACCAATGTCGAGGGATGTCGAGCGTTCAAGTCCCTTATCTTAATGACATTGGAGCAAATGCCCCGGATGTTTTGTTTGTCGCATTATACAAACTGAGCATTTTTATGTTAGAACTAACAGTTGCCGTACTTTCTCTCCATCTCATGCAGGAAAGCCCAGAATTCTTTGTATGCAGGATCATCTGCCGATTCTACTTTTACAGCTTTTTCATTCAGTTCATTAAAGCGTTTTTGCTCTTCCGGCGTCAGGTCATTCCACACAACACCGCCCGCTATGCTGTCAAGTTCATCGGGTTTAAGCTCCTTAGCTTCAATGAAATCTCTCAGTTTCATCTTGTCTTGCATTTCAGTCCTCCCTTCCTCATGGTCATACCCTTAATGATTTCCTCGAACTAGAATCCGATCTTGCCTGCGAAAGCTTCGAGAGTATCGAGGAATTCCTTGTCGTCGAAGCAGTAGTGCATCTTTGTATATTCACTTCTGAACTTCGCAACGTCATCCTTGACATTCTTGTTTCTCAGGATGCAGTCTGCCATCAGTGAAGCGAGTTTCTTGAACTCTGCCTCGCCGAATCCGAATCTTACCATCTCGCTGACACCCATTCTGAGTGCGCCGGATGCTGTGAATCCTTCTTCGTCCGGAGTTGCCTGATAGTTAACAACGATGTTGTTCTGTTCAAGTCTCTCTGCGATTTCAGGACCTTCACCGTATCCGACGGATACGAGTACCTGGTGAGTCTCTGTGTAATCGTTTGCAGGATCTCCGCAGACGTTCAGGCCTTCTGCTTTGAGTGCCTTAGCGAAGTTCTTAGCGTTTGTGATTACAGCCTTCTGATACTCATCCTTGAACTCGTTCATCTCGAGAGCTGCCATATACAGTCCGAGCTGTGTTCCGAGGTGGTGGTTGGATACGCTGCCCGGGAACGCTCTTCTTTCAACTGTTTCCCAGAGGCCGTACTTGAGGTCGTCCTCTTTGTAGTTCATGGCTACGAGACCTCTCTGTGGTCCAAAGAATGTCTTGTGAGTCGAACCTGTTACGATCTCAGCACCCTCTTCGAACGGTTTCTGGAAGTAGTCGCCTGCGATACCCAGAACGTGAGCCATATCGTACATGATTGTTGTGTCGAGGCCCATGTCGTCGACGAATTTTCTGATCTCAGCTACAGGCTCTTTGTGAATTACCATCGACTTACCGAAGATGATGAATTCAGGCTTGTACTCTTCGATTACTTTCTTGGTCTCTTCAACGTCAATCTTGAAGATGTTGTCCTTGAGAACAGGGAAGTTAACAACTGCGTTTCTCTCTGTCTTAGGGTCAACAGCTACATAATCCTTCAGAGCGCCCATCGGCTGAGCCGAGAGGTGTCCGCCCTTGATGATGTGGTTGTTGAGGATGTATCCGAGTCTCTGCGGAGTCTGTTTTCTGTTGAGTCTGTTCTTCCAATCCATGAGGGATGAAAATGCGCAGACATTGGACATCTGTCCGCTGATAACTCTGGTCTCTACCTCTGTACATCCGAAGTATTTTTTGAGTTCGTCAACTGCTCTCTGCTCTACCTCATCTATGAACTTGGTTCCCTGATAATAGAAGATGTCCTTGTCATAGAAGGATTTAACTTTCTTGTGCTCTGCGTAACGTGCACTCGGGTCACTTGCGGAGAGCATCTGAACAGCCTTACTTGGTGTGTTCTCTGATGGAATGAGGTTGATGCACTCTCTCTGTCTCCAGAGATGGTTTGTCTCAGCTTTCTTGAGGAGGTTCAGAGCCTTGACGCTTCTTGGCTCCTCGCCGATCTCCATCTCGCTGATTTCTGTTCCGTAGATCATCGGACGGGCATATGGAGGTGCCATTGTGTCGAGATGCTTATCTACGATAACAGCCTTAACTCTCTTGCCTCTTACGTCTACTTCTACCTCGTCATCCGGAAGGATGTCGCAGTTGATGTAGCAAAGGCCGATTGATCTCTTAACGACTTCGTCAGTGATTACGCTCTCGAGACCTTCGCCCTCAGCTTTGTAGTAAGGAACCATGGTGCCCGATGTTGTGAAACCGACGAGCTCGCCGTTTCTGTATATGTCCATTCCTTTACGCAGTACGCCTCTGTCGATGAGTGCGATAGGCATTACGCGCTTTGGAAGAACGTCGCTCATGCTGTAGTCTCTGTTCTGAACCTTGTCAAAAGCTTCTTTCTGCTTAGTAAGAGCTTCGCGGCCGATGTAGTCACCCTTGCGTTCTGAGAAAGATACGGCAAACTTAGCAAGTGATACTGCGAAGATCGGCATAGGTACATCGTCAGGACCAGGTTCGTCGCCCGGTTCATAATACATCTCATGACCGTAGAGCGGCATGCCTGCTTCGAGTCTCAGTGTGTCACGAGCGCCGAGAGCTGCAGGTTTGGCACCGAGCTCTTCCATTCTCTTCCAGAACCATTCAGCGTCTGCAGTCTTAACAAATACTTCGTAACCGAGAGGCTCACCTGTATAACCTGTCTTTGCTACATAAGCCTCGTGACCTTCGAAGTCAACATGGCCGAGAGCATTCTTTTCAGGCTCTGTGAGTGCAACACCTCCGGCAAGCTGTGTCAGGAGTTCCTTACTCTTAGGTCCCTGAACGGCTACGGAAGCCCAGTCAGCGGTGATGTTTGTCATTGTGCAGTCAAAGTTCTTGATCTCTTTGTTGAGGTGCTCAAGGTCTTTGTCTGTGTTTCCTGCGTTTACAATCAGAAGATATCTGTCCTCTGAGAAACGATAGAGATATGCGTCGTCGATAGCTTCACCCTTTTCATTAGGGATGATGCTGTACTGTGCTTTGCCGACAATG
>JAFREV010000139.1 GCA_017434685.1 Mogibacterium sp. | reverse complement strand
TTCCATCAACTTATCGTAGGCTATTGTCTCAGCTCTTATGAAGCCTTTTTCAAAGTCCGTATGTATCTTCCCGGCTGCCTGCGGCGCCAGAGTCCCCCTCTTTATGGTCCATGCCCTTGTCTCATCCTCACCTGTGGTCAGGAATGAAATCAAATCAAGAAGTGCATACGAGGATTTGATAAGTTTATCGAGTCCGGCTTCGGATATACCCATATCCTCTAGAAACATTATGCGCTCATCATCATCCAGTTCAGAAAGTTCCGCCTCTATCTTGGCGCATATAACTACAACCTCAGAACCTTCTGCTGCTGCATAATCCTTTACGGCTTTGACATATTCGTTATCCTCTGATGCAACGTCATCTTCTGAGACATTTGCGGCATAGATGACCGGCTTGTATGTAAGAAGATCAAGGCTCTTTACGAACTTGTCCTCTTCTTCACTGAGGCTTTCAATCGATCTCGCGACTTTTCCCTCGGCGAGAACATCATTAATCTTTTTAAGGAGTTCTAAATCCTTGAGTGCGGATTTGTCCGCCTTTGCCTGTTTTTCGGTCTTTTGTATCCTTCTGTCCAGAACCTCCATATCCGCGATGATAAGCTCGGTATTGATGATTTCAATATCAGACACCGGATCGACTTTGCCGTCAACATGAACGACATTCGGATCTTCAAAACATCTGACCACATGGACTATGGCTTCCACTTCACGAATGTGGCCGAGGAATTTATTGCCGAGGCCCTCGCCTTTTGACGCGCCCTTTACAAGTCCGGCTATATCGCTGAACTCTATAGTCGTGTATATCGTTTTCTTGGAGTTGTACACTTCAGAGAGCGTAGTCACCCTCTCGTCCGGCACCGTAACGACTCCTACATTAGGCTCAATCGTGCAAAACGGATAATTGGCAGCCTCCGCCCCCGCTTTTGTAATCGCGTTAAAAAGTGTGCTCTTCCCTACATTAGGAAGTCCTACGATTCCCAGTTTCATATATAAATAACTCCTCTGTTTGTATTATCTAGTTCATCTCTTCCAGCATATACTGTACGACAGCTGCGCTTCTTGCGGCAGCCAGCGGCTCGAATTTGTAATAATCGACCATTTCTGTTTCATCTACTTTATCCGAAACCGCACGTATTATTACGAATGGTGTTTCATTCAGATAGCATATCTGTGCTATTGCTGCACCTTCCATCTCGCAGCACATCCCGCCGAAGTTTTTCAGTATTGTATCTTTCTGCTCTTTCGTACTTATGAATTGGTCTCCGGAGCATACTCTTCCTTCGTAGACATCAACATCTGAAGCAACCTCTTTAACAGCGTGTACCGCTTCTTTTCGGAGTTCCTCATCTGCCGGGAATGCATAGCGACCCGTATACGGAATCTCACCTCTTTCGAAATTAATAGCTGTTACATCGAAGTCGTGCTGAACTGCATCCGTGCATACCACCATGTCGCCTATATTAAGCTTATTGTCAAGTGAGCCTGCAACACCTGTATTAATAATCTTTGTGCATCCGAAATCATTAATCAGGGTACTCGCGCAAGCACCTGCATTTACCTTTCCCATTCCGCACTTAACGATTACGACATCCATGTTGTCCATCTGTCCTTCGCAGAACTCCATGCCGTTAATTTCAGTTGTTTTTTCGATTTCCGCATTCTTTTTCAGGTCATTAAGTTCGACTTCCATAGCACCGATAATCCCTACCTTATCCGCCGGCTCGTCATTCTTTTTCTGATTGCATCCGGCAAAGATTACAGTCGCGATAACAAGCAGCATTACCAACGCAGTTCCCATTCTTTTAGTCATCATTATCTCCTTGAAATTAATAATCTCTTTCCGTTTCAGATTATAGCACAGAATCGAAAAGAGCACCTCGGCGAGATGCCCTATGTAGTTATTTTATGACCACTCTTCCCGAGCCGTACGGGTCTGCATATTCAGTGCCGATTTCTCCTCCGAGATCCTCGACGATGTAGTCGATAAGCACCTGACAGTCTGTGTCAAAGTTCTCACTGACTACCTTTGCGCCGTCAAATGCGGTTTGTCCGTCACCGTTATTAAGCAATGGGTAATCTATACCCGCAACCGTGTAAGTCTTTTTCGGGTCGATAGGCTCGCTTCCTACCTTTACATTGGATACACGCCTTTCACCCGTAACCTTGTCAAACAGTTCTTCATTATCTGTGGTGCAGCTGGTCGGAATTTGAGAATTAATCTCATATGTCATTCCTGAGCAGTGCAGGAAACCGCCAAACTCTCCCGGCATACCATGCGCTCCCCATTCAAGGGCATCGATTATCTGCTGTCCTGTCGCCTCTACTATGCAGACCGCATTATTAAACGGCATAACATTAACGACATCTCCGTAGGTTATCGAGCCTTTACCTATACCGACTCTGATGCCTCCGCCGTTTATCAATCCGATATCTGCACCGGTTCTTATTCTTATGGCGTCAGAGATGAGATCTGAAAGATTGGTTTCAGCCATTCTGATCACCCTTATAGGTTTTCCGTTGTTGTCTTTCTCCTCAGGATCGTTTATCGTCAGATCCACATCGCTGGTGGCAATCTCTTTACCGGTTACTTCTTCAATTGACTTATTCACCTCATCTATCTTTTTGGTGATGTTGTTTTCAATGCCGAGGAGGTCCGCCGCACAAACTTTGTTATCCCAGGTCCATATGTTCGTATCTACTATCCCCTTGTCCTTAGATATTTCGCTGTAGCCTATGGCATTGAGTTTGGTACCGCACGCCGAGCGTACCACTTCTTTTCCGTCCTTGTTCTTCATCACAACCTGCTCTGTATCGTGGCTGTGCCCATCCAGAAATACATCGAAGCCGTTTGTATGTTCTATTACATCCGCATATGTCCAAGGATACAGGTATGAGAAGAGTCCGAGATGCCCGAGTACATATACGTAATCTGCACCCTCCGCCCTAGCATCGTCCACGGCCTTCTGTACAGCGTTATACACTCCCTCTCCACTCTCATCCTGAAGAAATCCGTATATGTATTTTCCGTTTTCGTCACAGAAAGCCTTCGGAGTGGATGACGCGAGTGTTGTAGGTGTAGTGACGCCGACAAATGCTATCTTCTTGCCTGCGGCTTCCTTAATTATGTACGGCTCAAATACGAGTTCGCCTCCTTTATTGAAGTTGCAGCTGATATACGGGAAGTTCGCCTTCTCTGTCAATGAGAGGAACTGCTCCATGCCGTAGTCGAACTCGTGGTTGCCCGGAATCACGACATCATACTTCATCTCATTCATTAGCTCGATCATATTCTCACCCTTGCTGAGACCACCGAGGAGTTCTCCCTGAATTGCATCTCCGTCATCAACAAGTATCGTAGTGTAGCCTTCTTTCTCCAGTTTTTCTCTTATGTTCTGAAGGCCGGCCAGACCGAAGCCCTGCTCTACACCGCAGTGAATGTCACTGGTAAAGAGAATCATAATGTCTCCCTCATGCTTTTTCTCCGCTGTGTCTTCTGAAGCTGTCTGCGGAGTGCCGCACGAAGCAAGCACGAATGTAATCAGTGCAGTCATGAGAATTGCGAGTATTCTTTTGAAATTATTATTTGTCAATGTCATTTACCTCTTTCAATGCTATTCACCGAAACGAATATTTATTTGAATTCAATCGTTATGTAAAGTGTGCTTTACATTATAATTCAATCTGGAGTTTTCTTTATTGCAATATATGTAAAGTCTACTTTACATTCTGTGTAATACAAATCTTGTTATATATTCAAATATATGTAAAGTATGCTTTACATTAGTGTTGTTGTGTAAAGTTTACTTTCATTCGTGTTGTTATGTAAAGTACGCTTTACATTGCTTTTTAATCCGGATTATTCCGTATTGTAATATATGTAAAGTATAGTTTACATTCTGTATTCTAATCTGCTCACCTATTTTAAACCTTAGTTCTGCTGTTTATCAATCCTATGCTATAATCCCTTTATATTACAAGGACACATTAAAGGATGAAGATTTTTACAAGAGATTACAGAGTCGCGGAGGATTTCCCGGCTCCGTTTAATGAATACTTCGGCAGCATGCGCTACTGCGTGCTGGACATAGAGACGACGGGACTGCGCAGAGATAACTGCAAAGTGATACTCGTCGGTCTTTTAATGTCTACGGATTCCGGCATTAAGGTCACCCAGTTTTTGGCGGAAAACCATTACGAAGAGTATAAGGTCTTAGATGCCGTGCTCGAATATATCGAAGAGGAACAAGTCGACTACATTATCACATATAACGGTGCGGCTTTTGATTTGCCGTTTCTTAATGCGAGGCTCGACGCGAATTTCTCAGGCTGCAGCATAGATATGTATGACTTCGATCTCTATCGCTTCATTAAACTCGGAACTGATCTGAAATCACGAATCGGTTCACTTTCACAAAAGTCCGTCGAGAACTATTACGGCATACTTGAAGACCGCGGGGATACCATCAGCGGCCGTGAAAGCGTGACTATGTTCGACGAATATTCACTGACCGGAAACTCCACCCTCGAAAAAATCATCCTTACTCACAACCGCGAAGACGTCCTGCACCTTCACAGGCTCATGCATCTGGCGCTTGCCGATGTTGAAGATATGGAAGCCGCTCTCGCATCTTACGGCTTCCCTATTATGGACGGCGCATTAAGCGTAAGACCGATGCTAAAAAAAGCCGGCCGAGGCGCAACTGCAGGATGGATGCTGAGAATTTGCGGCGACCAGATAAAAAAGCCGTTCTCCGCTGCTTTCTTCCCGGATCAAGATTCCCCTATCTACGCAAGCTTTAATGCGAGCACCAAGATGTTTGAAATAGAAGTTCCTGTTTCAAACGCAGCCGGTATCGACGGCTCACTCTATCTCGATGTCAAATCTATGGGGCTAAAATCATTTCAGATTGAGGATGCAACGTCGCCTAATTCTGCAGACAATGAGTCAAAGACACAGAATCCCAATTACAACTTTAGCGACGACCCTGAGCAGGTTACGGAATTGAAACTTGCCGGTGACCCTGAGAATGATACGGAATTGAAACTTGCCGGTGACCCTGACTATGTAAACGGATTTCTTATACTCAACTCCCGCACAATCAATCTCGCAGCCAAATTACTTACCGAAACAATTGTTAAGTGGAATAATAAGTAATTATTACCTCCTTAGTGAGAAAAAGTTACTTACTTCAGTCTGCAGTAATCCAAAAGTAAGTAATTCTCTTGAAACTATGTAAAGACCACTTTACATAATTAACGAAATAATCTATATTTTGTAAAGTCTGCTTTACATTTCACTTAATCCATTGCTTACTACACATCACAAACTGTCTGAAAATAAGTAAAAACGAAAGAAGATGTAAAGTTTACTTTACATCTTCTTCAATATCTAATGCTATATTTTTCTTTAAGTCATGCTTTT
>JAFREV010000138.1 GCA_017434685.1 Mogibacterium sp. | reverse complement strand
TCGTCAAAACCCGTGCATGTGACAAATGCATCCATACTGTCGAGATCCTCGTCTATCAGCAGAGGAATATTGGTGCCGTCTCCGTTTATGACCATGACATTTCTGAGTTTATTGGTCAGGTAGTGACAGCGCTCGCGATTCTGCTCTACGAGTTTTACTTTTGATCCGTACTCGGAAAGTCTCTCGGCGAGGTAGTAGCCTGTTTTGCCGCCTCCGATTATCATCACCTTTTTAGAGTTGCTGTGATGGAATCTGGAGTGGACTTTTTTGCTCAGTTTAAATACTTCATCTTTTTCGCCGATGAGATAGATGAGGTCGCCGCTTTCTACCTTGTCAGAGCCGTGCGGGATTATCATCTTACCGTTTCTCGAAATTCCGATGATAATGAAGTCCGGCATGGTAGCACGGAAATCCATGAGGGATTTTCCTACGATATCCGGAAACTTATCCGCCTCAAACTCGATAAGAGCGATACGGTCAAATGTGTAAATTCCGTTGCTCAGAGTGTACTTCTCAATCAAATAGCGATAGATTTCAGAGGTGATGAGAAGATCAGGATTAATGAGCATATCGATATTGTAGTGCTCTCTGATAAAATTGAGCTGGTTCATATGCTCAGGCTCTCTGACTCTTGCAGCCACATGCTTGGCACCCAATGTCTTGGCGAAGGATGCTGCGAGTATATTTGTGTCGTCAGATGTCGTGACACTGAAAAGAAAGTCGGTTTCAGCGACATGTATTTCATTTAAGAGATCGATGGTCTTGGCATCACCGTTAACCGTAAGCACGTCATATTGCTGATCTATGGTATTCAATTTCACTTCATCTGTGTCAACCAGAGTGATGTCGTAGTCACCGTCCGAGAGGGCTTCTACAAGGCGAAGTCCGAGTTTACCGGCTCCGAGAATTGCTATCTTCATATCAACCTCAAATCAAAGCTTTTTACACATAAAAATACAGTTATTTCAAGCGATTCCCTATTATAATCCTCATTCATATTTAATTCAATAAAATGAACGTGAATTAGTGGAGTTTTATGTTGAAAAAAGTTAATGAAACTCCACTTACTTAGTAGACATTGCAGCTGTTTGAATATATACTAACTACGTATGGTTAACCTGAAGACGCTGGAAAAAACACTTGCAAAAGTATGCGACGAATATATCTATAACAGAGACGAAATGAGACGCATACTCAGGAGCAGCGGCATCCCAATGCATTTGATGGGTGCGGCGGTTTTGACTGCGCTCAGCAAAAAGGCTGATGAAGAAAAGATACTCGAAGGAGAGAGGCTTTTGAAGGAAAGGGAACCTGAAGATTCCCCTATCAGAGGAGCAATCAAATCCGTCACCACCGTTCATATGATGCTTGCAGAAAGCGTCGAGTCATACTATAAAGACCTCAGGCGTACGCATGACCTGATTCAGGTAAACAGAGGAGAAGACGACGAGAGATATTACATGGCTGCCATGATGATGAGCGAGAAAATCTCCAATATGCAGGAGATACTCTTCCTTGTGGACAGGACAGGTCTCATACATGAGAGCATGGGCAGGTCCTTCTTCTCACTTGAGGAGAAATCGGCATATGTAACGGCTGCGTTCTTGGCGGCTTCGGGTGTCGCCAATGTAAGGGCTCTTATGGAAGATACCGAACGATGCAGGACATATCTTGAAGACTCCGAAGTGCTGAGCCATGTGCCTGATGACATGTGCATGCTGATGGCGGCTCCTGTCGGAGACATTGAGGAAAAATGCGAGAAAGCATTAGCCATAGTTCAAGCTTTCAGAGAAAAAGGTATGGACTTTGAGATGGATGAGGAACTATGCATGCTGCCTTTCCTCGCCGCATTGGATATTCCTGCAGATACAATTGCAGATCTTGTTATAAAGGCGGATGATTTCGGCAAGATTCACAGCGGATTTACAGAAGGAGAGGGCATAGTGCTCAGACATGTGTATGCTGCAATGCTCGTAACAATGTCTTTTTCCAGAAAATATGGCGTAAAGGGTATGAAAGATGCGATCAATGGGGATATAAACACATTAAAGCGTATGGTATTGATGCAAAGCCAATCTGTTATGCACATACAGATGAAATATGTGGACCGAGAAGATCTGCATATATAAGTGATGAAAAAGACTACACTCTGCTATATTGAGAATAACGGCTCCTGGCTGATGTTGTACAGGAACCGAAAACCGGACGACCCCAACGAGGGCAAGTGGCTCGGAATCGGCGGTAAGATTAAAGACGGAGAGTCTGCAGATAACTGCAACAAAAGAGAGGTGCTCGAAGAAACGGGCCTCATCCTCAAATCGTGGACATTTCACGGAGTGATTAAGTTCCGTGCCACAACTTACGAGGACGAAGACATGTATCTGTACAGCTCGAGAGACTTCGTACCAGCTGATGAAAAGGCCGCTTCTTTATTCGCGGAAAACGGTGAATACGTTCTTCCGGACTGTGACGAAGGAGAGTTAAAATGGATAGCAGAGGATGAGCTTCTCGGTCTTCCTATATGGGAAGGTGA
>JAFREV010000137.1 GCA_017434685.1 Mogibacterium sp. | reverse complement strand
GTTTCCTTTTTCCAAAATTTCAGTTTCATTTAGTATGGTTTCTTTCCCTTATATTAGAATTCATCTGTATGCATATACGGCATGAGCTCGCGCTCGAGTTCCACTCTGTGATGCTTGGTGTATATTCCCGGAAGTCCTCCGGTGTGCATGAATATTACATCTTCTCCGGCTTTGATGCGTCCGCGTTTAGCCTCAGACACCACAGCCTCGAAGGTTTTACCCGTATAGCAAGGGTCGATTATGATGGCTTCCTTTCGTGCCAGGTAGTACATAACCTCTCTTACTTCCTCGACTGCGTTGTTGTACGCGCCGTGGATGTAGTCAGTGGAGATATCGAAAGTGAATGAATCGAAATCTTCCTTTCTATATACAAACTCATCTCCGTAGAAATCGCAAATGCGGCCGAAGTAGTCATGCATATAAGATATGAGGTTCTCTTTTGATGTACCGCTTCCCTGATAAGGGAGCACATTGATACCTCTCAATTTCAATTTCGAATCACAGGCCTTAAGACCCGCTAAAAGTCCGAGGTAGGTGCCAAGGCTTCCGATCGTGGTGTAAATGGTAGCTTCGGGAATTCCCATCTCGCGGGCCTGTCCGTCAAGCTCGATCGCACACTCTGCATATCCCAGGATGCCGAGTTCGTTGGAGCCTCCCATCGGAACATAGTAGACCTTTTCTCCCTCACCTGTGTATCTGTCGATGACAGCCTGCCTGCCGGTTTCCATATCTTTTACGAAGTAGACAGGGCAACCCATCATACCGTCGAGAAGGAGGTTGGCGCTGATCTCTCCCGGATACTCATCGGCGGTCACTATGGCGCATTTCATTCCGTACTTAGCGGCAACCGCAGCAGTGAGCCTTCCGTGATTAGTCTGAGCACCACCCTCAGTGATAAGCATGGTAGCACCCTGATCCTGCGCGTCTTTGAGGAAATACTCGAGCTTTCTGAGCTTATTTCCGCCGACGCCGAGATTTGTCAGATCATCGCGTTTGCAATATACACTAACTCCCAAATCCTCCGATACATTCTTGAGATGTTCCAGCGGAGTAGGAAGATGCAAGAATTCAATTTTGTCGTGTCCGAACAGCATAACTGGTCTCCTTTGCGAAAAAACTACCTAATTGTAACATAAAACACTTGTAATGGCAGTGTTTATGGCATATAATAGCGCTTGCGAATTAATGCATTATAGAAAAGAAAGTGGGGTAAAATAATGGCAAACATTAAATCCGCAAAGAAAAGAATCCGCGTAATCGACAAGAAGACAGCTCGCAACATCAGAGTTAAGAACCACGTAAAGGAAGCTGAGAAAGCATTCCTCGCAGCGGTTGAAGCAGGCGACAAGACTCAGGCAACTGAGGCTTTCCAAAAAGCTGAAAAGAAACTGATGCAGGCAGCAGCCAAGGGAACGTTCCACAAGAACACAGTATCCCGCAAGATCAGCAGATTCGAGAGAAAACTGAACGCACTCGAGAGTGCATCCAAGTAATCTCACCCGTCCCCACAGCGTATAAGTTAAATACGCAAACAGCCGGAGTGTCTCCCAATGTCATTAAGATAAGGGCTGTGAACGCTCGACGCCCTTCGATATTGGTTAATCCGGCTGAAATCCATTAAGTTAAGAAATGGATCATGAAAAACAGAGTCCGCATTCGCTTTTCGTAAGCGAGCGGGCTCTTTTTCTGTGTCGATGTGCGCATCGCGGCGTATTTCGCATACAGCAAGTGGACGGATGGTATCTCCGTCTATGCTGCTACTCTGTATGTAAACATGATTGGGTTCATTCTCTTGTTGAGTTTTCTCTTGTCGCTCCTGCCTTCCCTGACAGGGAGAATGTGCCGCGCGATAAGAGATGAGACATCAGGTGGTGGCCTGTAAGACGGAAGCGCAAAGAAGTCCCTGCATATATGAATAGCCATAGTGAAGTTGACTTGGTATGTATGCAAACGACCATCTACCTGCTCTATAACAACGCTCATAGTTATCCTTTCGCAGAAGTTATACATAGTGAACATCGCATAGATTTCTTGCAGGATGAAATCTTCTCGCCTTGCGTGGAAGTTAAGAACGCCGATGGCATATTTCAGTTCACGAAAAGAGGTCTCGATCCCCCAACGGAGATGATACAGCTCTTTCAGTTTCTCCAGAGGAAAAGCCTCGCGGTCAAGAGAGGTAACAAGTGTCTCGTATTCTCCCGGCGATATCTCAAATCTAACAACCCTGTAGCTGAACATAAACGGTGACTCGAAATCCCAAGTGACCTGCTTATCTATGCCGCGCTTCGACGGCCCACGAACAAACTTAGCTTTGCCTTCCGCAAAGTCTTTCTGGTCTTGCCTCGTCTGCGTAGTTCTAAGTTCAAACGAAACATCAATATCCCAGTCAGCCATAGGCATATCTCGAACCTCTTTTGTTCCTTTATTCTTAACGCGGATAAGACAATCGAGATTGTCAGTTCTGTGTATATGCTCATAGAGGCCGAAGCACTCATAGCCTCTGTCAGCAATTATAATTGCTTTGTCTCTAAACTCATTCCTTGTAATCATCGAGATTGCAGCTCTGATCTCATGTTCCTTTGGGGCAGGCTGAATAAGAGCATCGAAGTATGTTTTATTAAGCGCGTCATACACAGCGTTTAGATGGAACTGGTTGTAGTCACTCTTGACGAAGTAAGTGTCGCTTTCGGGGTTCTTGGCGATATTGATATCGCTCCCATCAACCGCGAGCAGATGATAGCCTTCATAGGTATTGGTATCAAGGTGCGATGATTCGTCATTGAACTTGCGGAAAAGATACTCAAATGCGTCAGCTATTATCTTTGCCCTTTGTTGCACGAAGGCAGACGAAGTTGCAGCCTCGACATCTCCACCGAAATATGTGTATAGCTCCTTGCTGATTGAGCCACCCTTCATAGACAATATGAGATTTACAAGGGTCTCCATATCGAGCTTGCGTCTTCTGGTGAAATCGCGAGCGGGATCAACGATAAAACTCGATGGCTCGCTTGCCATCTCAGTGACGATGCCTTGCAGCGCTTCTTTCAGCTCGCATGCTATTCGGTTGTCATGTTTCTTCTTGTGTTTTCTCATTATTTGCCCTGAAGGAATTGACTTTACCGCTTTTCGTGTTAGAATTCAATTAAAGACGGATAGACGTATAGTCTGTCTGTCGGGGATGTAGCATCGGAAGAGTCGCCAAACTTTTCGCCGGTGCTATTATTTTGTTCTTTTTTTGAGGATTTCCTTGATATAATTTTAGCATAAAAGCCT
>JAFREV010000136.1 GCA_017434685.1 Mogibacterium sp. | reverse complement strand
GCGGCTCTCGGCGTTGTATGGAACGGCGAATATATGTACACAAAAGATCTTAATGAAGATGTGGAGTTTGTAGTCCCGAAAGAGGGAACGGAGTTCTTCATCGACTCATGGGTGATTCCTAAAAAAGCAATTAACAAAGACAAAGCGGAGAAGTGGATTAATTTCTTGTGCAAACCGGAAGTTGCTGCCAAGAATTTCGATTATCTCTATTACACGACTCCGAACGAAGCTGCACTAGATCTTATAGATAAGGAGATACTTGCCGATGAGGCGGTATTCCCTACAAAAGAGACTATAGAAAAGTGCGAGACTCTCAAAACACTGGACAGTTCATCCACTGAGCTCTACAGTGATTATTGGAAAAAAGTAAAAGCCGAATAGATAAGAAAAAGCTGAACAGACAAAATGCGCCGTGATTCGATGAAACCCGGCGCATTTTATAATGACTATTTATGTAAAGCGTACTTTACATTATATTACATTACTTATCTTGTTTTCAGTGACATCTTCAAGCAAAGCAGACTTTTGCGGTTGACATATTCCTACCTGAGTGGTAGGATTTACGCGGACCAAAAATTCAAGCAGTAGTTTCGAGAAAGGAGACAGCTTTATGATGGTATCCACCACGGGCAGATACGCTCTGACTGTTATGGCAGACTTGGCCAGAAACGCAGGAGAAGGTTTCGTATCCCTTGCCGATATAGCAGAGAGGGAGCAACTGTCTATGAAATATCTTGAGAGCATAATATCAGTCCTTAATAAAGGAGGGATGCTCGAAAGCCTCAGGGGTAAAAACGGTGGTTATAAACTGGCCAGAAAACCCGCAGAATACACAGTCAATGAGATACTTCTGCTTACCGAGGGTACGCTCGCACCCGTTAACTGCATAATGCAGGACGGAGTAGAGTGTGAAAAGGCTGCAACCTGCAGCACGCTTCCTCTTTGGGCAGGTCTTGACGGCGTAATCGAAAATTACCTTTCGAATATAACGCTTGAGGATATCATTACAGGTAACCGTAAGAAAATGCTCGGCGACTACTGCAATAAATGCGAGACAGAATAAAAGGACTAATAATATACCGGAGGGAATTATTCAATGAGAGTATATGCAGATAATGCGGCAACTACATATATGAGTGATGTCGCAAAGGAAAAGTTCATCGAATGTCTGGACAAATACAACGGCAACCCTAACAGCCTGCATTCGGACGGACAGCGCACACAGGAAGTGCTCGATGAGGCCAGAGAGACGGTCGCAAAGTGTATCAACGCGGCAAAGGCCAACGAAATCTACTTCACATCCGGGGGATCTGAAGCGGACAACCAGGCACTTATAAGTGCAGCAAGAGGACTTAAGAATAAGGGTAAAAAACACCTTATTACATCAAATATAGAGCATCACGCTATACTTCACACTATGGCCAAGCTCGAAAAGGAAGGTTTCGAGGTCACATATCTGAAACCTCAGAAAAACGGCATAGTGGATGTCAAAGATGTCGAGGATGCCATCAGAGAGGATACCGCACTTGTAAGCATAATGTTTGCCAACAATGAGATGGGCGCAATTCAGCCGATTCCTGAAATCGGTGCGCTCTGCAAGTCCAAAGGAGTTCTTTTCCATACTGATGCAGTTCAGGCAGCAGCACATCTCCCGATAGATGTTCAGGCTATGAACATAGACATGCTCTCGATGTCGGGACACAAATTCCACGGACCTAAAGGCATAGGCGTTCTTTATGCAAGAAACGGAATCAGGCTCATCAACATAATTGAGGGAGGAGCCCAGGAAAGAGGCAAAAGAGCCGGAACTATAAATGTGCCTGCCATAGCATCTATGGCAGTTGCTCTCAAAGACGGATGCGACCACATGGAAGAGAATATGGCCAAGGTCAGCAAACTCAGAGACAGACTCATCGAAGGGCTCAAGGATATACCGTATTCACAGCTTAACGGAGACCCTGTAAAGAGACTTCCGGGCAATGTAAACTTCTCGTTTGAAGGAGTAGAGGGAGAGAGCCTTCTGCTTCACCTGGATATGTACGGAATTGAATGTTCATCGGGAAGCGCATGCACCAGCGAGTCGCTCGATCCGTCCCATGTTCTTACCGGAATGGGAGTACCTGTAGAGGCTGCACACGGATCGCTGAGATTCAGCTTCGATGTGGAGAACACTGAGGAGGAAGTTGACTACATAATCGAGAAAGTGCATTCCGTAGTACAGAGATACAGAGATCTCTCGCCGTACTGGGAAGATCTCGTAAACGGCAAACGCGAGCACTGCATACCGGAATAATAGGTGATGAAAGGAGATAGAAATGTCACTATATACAGATAAGGTAATGGATCACTTTGAGAATCCGAGAAACGTGGGAGTAATCGAGGACGCAGACGGAGTAGGTGAAGTCGGAAACCCTCTCTGCGGAGACATCATGAAGATGTACCTTAAAATAGAAGACGATGTAATTACAGACGTGAAGTTTAAGACTTTCGGCTGCGGAAGTGCAATCGCCACAAGTTCCATGGCCACAGAACTCATTAAGGGAAAAACTCTCGATGAGGCACTTGAGCTGACAAACAAAGCCGTAGTTGATGCACTCGACGGACTTCCTGCCAGGAAGATTCACTGCTCGGTGCTGGCAGAAGATGCCATTAAAGCAGCGATGGTAGACTACTACGAGAGAAGCGGCAGAGAGATGCCTGAAAGCCTGGTCGGATTTGAACCGCACGAAGACTGATAGTTCAAATAATCGTAATAGATAAAAACAATCCGCCCGGCTTGCACACGGGTGGATTTTTTCACACAGATTTAACACAGCTCAGAACTAATATGATAAAATTGATTGCGGCTCAGAGGGATAGTTATCCTTCGGAGACGAAATGTAAACTATAGGAGATTTATTAATGGGCAGCAAAAGGGTGATGAAACTCGCGTCCAGGGGCAAGAGATTTGGGGCGTATTGTATAGATGCGGTTATCCCGTTTGTGGTCATGATTGTATTCTTGACGGCCACAGGGTTTTTCAAATCCGATTACAAACCTTACGGAAACAATCCTTTCGCACAGGATCCTTTCGGCGGCTACGGCTACGGATATGGCTACGGATACGGCTACGGTAATCCCGCACAGCCGATGAGCAATGTCATGTCGATGCTTGTAGTCACAGCGTCTTTTGTCTTTTTGGCATATCTCGTTGTTCAGCTTATATTCTTCAGTAAATCCAAGACTATGGGAAAAGCAGCCCTCGGAATGCAGGTTATATCGAGCAAAAACGGTAAACCGATCGGATTCTGGATGATGCTTTTAAGAGAATGGATTGTAAAGAGTGCATCCTCTCGAGTTTTTATGCTGGGATACTTCTGGGTTCTCATAGATGAGCAAAACAGAGGCTGGCACGATAAGATCCTGGACACTTATGTTGTTGATCTGAAGGAATCCGAGATGCTGAGTAAACCGGCAAAGGTTCAGCAGGAGAGTATAACGGAAATGATTTCCGAGCCTGAGTATGAGACGCCTACGCTTCCTTTAGCAACAGAGAACAAAGAAACAGCAGAATTCGTTGAAGCAAAAGAGAACGATAATACAGAGAAAACAAATGAAAAAGACATGTAAAGTTGAAAACAAAGATAATCTTGTAAACGATATATACAAGATGACATTCGATGCAGGCGAGAGCGGTTTTGAGGGACCGGGTCAATACGCAATGATCGAAGCCCGCGGCCGCAGAAAACCGTATCAGGTGTGTGAATATGACAGCAACAGATTCACCATAGTCTTTGAGGCAGATGACGATATCAGCAAAGATCTGTCACAGCTCAGCGTAGGTGATGAAGTAATCATAGACGGAGGCCTTGGAACAGGCTTTAAGTCCGAGGACATTCCGGATGAAGTTTGCATAGTAGCAAACGGAATGGGAATTCCCGAGATGCTCGGAGTTGCCAGAACTCTTCTGGTCAGAGGCAAAAAATGCAAAACAGTGCTCGAGTATCCGAGCAAAAAAGACATATATCTGCTCGATTCTTTCAAGAATCTCGTAAATGAGATCGAGGTTGTAACCTTGGACGGAAGCAACGGAAGAGAAGGAAGAGCCGAGGATGTAGTAAAAAGCGACGAGTATGTGCTGGCAAGCGGTACTCTCGAAATGCTCAAAAAAATCTCGGAAAAGGTCGAAGACGGACAGTTCAGCCTGAGCAGCACCGTGCTCGCTCATTCGGCCGATTATGATGATTGCTTCTTTGAGACAACGGAAGGCCGCAAGAACTGCAGTGATGACGGTCCGGTATTCGACAAGAACATTATTATCTGGGATTCTCTTGCAGTTTAATTTCTGTTGACAAGATGGTG
>JAFREV010000135.1 GCA_017434685.1 Mogibacterium sp. | reverse complement strand
TCGGACAGCAACATCTATACAACCAATATCAAGGATATCGGCGGAAGAGAGGTTTACCTCGACACCGTAAACAAACTTGCCACCTACACTACGGATGTAGCGGTTGAGCCGACGGACAGGATAGTAATACTCAGCACATGTGCTTACGAGTACAAGGATGCCCGGTACATGGTAATCTGCAAGATGGTGCCGTGGGAAGGCGAAAACATAGATATGAGCTATGATGCCGAAGAGCCGGCGGACGATGTCGGGGCTGACGAGGATTCCGAAGGCGTTGAGGACGCCGAGACTGAACCCGAAGAATAGAACACTAAAAAATACTTACCGAGGGAGTCGAAGTGGCTTCCGGTAAGTATAATTTGAAAAATGATGATGAAAAAATACTTGCCGAGGGAGTTAAAGCGTCTTTCGGTAAGTATTTTATCTTATCCTGTTGTTGTAATTATTCAGATTTGCTCATTGTCGGATGAGTCTCTCTGTCTTCGTGGGCTTTTATCGGTGTTCCGTCAGGATTGAAGAGAGGCAGATATTCGAGATAGACGATGTCGTCTCTGTCTGCGGCTTCTCCCTCTGCGAGGACTGTGAACTTGCCTACGATATTTCCGCCGACTGTCTCTACGAGTTGTTCGAGAGCCTTGATTGAATCTCCTGTGCTTATTACATCATCAACGATGAGGATTTTCTTTCCTTCCATAACATCTCTCTCGTCTTTACCGAGGCAGAGCGTCTGGATGTGGTCCGTTGTGATAGATCTTACTTCGACCTTGGCTATATCCTGCATATAGAGCTTGGCTCCCTTTCTGGCGACGATGTATGGTTTGGCGGACTGGCGTGCCATCTCGTAGCGAAGAGGAATTCCCTTGCTCTCAGCTGTGATGAGTACGTCGAACTCAGGTGCCTTGGCCAGAAGCTCTGCGGCTACTGCCTTGGTAATCTCGACGTCGTTGAACATAATGAAGCCTGCGATATAAAGATCATCCGTTACTTTGCAAAGCGGCAGATGTCTCTCGAGGCCGGCTATTGTCATCTTGTAATCCATAAAAACTTCCTTTCGTCAATGCGAAACGTACACTGAAATTATAGCAAAGCACAAGAAAATGTAAAGCGAGAAGAAGTCACACACGAGACGAGACTTCCGAGTGAGATGAGACAGCTGCACCGTCGTAGCGAGAGACGAGCGGCTGGCGCTGCGAAGCTGAAGCTTCCTCTAAACAAAAAGAAGTTCAGATGAGAGCGGCCCCGCAAGGCCGAGCGGAGAAAGGATGCAATGTCCATCGAGGGAGGCGTCGAGGTGAGTGTGATGACTTCTTCTCGTCTTTATAATAATTATGTCGTGAACACAAAAAGATGTAAAAAATTTGAGTTTTTTCACAAAAAGTGTTGACACACAATCTTCACAATGTTATCATCGCAATGTACTTATTGAAAGGAGACACTATGTACTTGACATCAAGCCTTATCGTCATTAGCATTATCAGCGTCCTTCTGGTCGGCAGACTGGTCGAGGACGGATTTATGCTGTAGGGCGATAGAGAGTATGTAAGGTCTTTGGTACAACCTTGAACTTGGGAGCCCGCAGCGATGCGGGCTTATATAATGCCCGGGCGCAAGGCTACAAGTCAATTATCAACTATCACTAGTCAGCAATTGTTTAACAGAAGGAAAGAAGGTAGAGAACAATGAAAAAGACATTTACTAAATTTGCTGCAGTAGCAATGGCATGCATGATGGTATTCGCCATGACAGCATGCGGCGGCGGATCCGGCGACAGCGGTTCAAGCGAAGGCGGAGACAATGTACTTAAGCTCGGCGGCATCGGACCTACAACAGGACCTGCTGCTCTTTACGGAAACGCAGTAAAGAACGGTGCTCAGCTCGCAGTAGACGAAATCAATGCAGCTAATCCTGACGGACTCCAGCTTTCATGGGATATGCAGGATGACGAGCACGACCCTGAGAAATCAGTAAACGCTTATAACAAACTCGTCGATGACGGAATGCAGATCCTTATCGGTTCCGTAACATCAACACCGGGCGCAGCAGTAGCAGCTGAGGCAGATACGAACAGAACATTCGCACTGACACCGTCAGCTTCCGCACCTGATGTAACAGAGGGACACGACAACGTATTCCAGCTTTGCTTCTCAGACCCTAACCAGGGAATCGCGAGTGCTCAGTATGTAAAAGACAACTTCAAGGATGCTAAGGTAGGCGTTATCTACAACAACTCAGATAACTATTCATCCGGCATCTTCAATAAGTTCAAAGCAGAGTACGGCGGCGATATCGAAGAGACTACATTCACAACAGACAGTGCTACAAACTTCGACGCACAGCTCACAACTCTCAAGAACGCCAACGTAGATCTGGTATTCCTGCCAATCTACTACACAGAGGCATCACTGATCCTCGACGCAGCAAAGAAGATGGATTATTCACCTAAGTTCTTCGGATGTGATGGCATGGACGGAATCCTCGATATCGAAGGATTCGACACAAGCCTCGCAGAGGGACTTATGCTCCTGACACCGTACACACCATACTCTGAGGATGAGAAGTCAAAAGCATTCACAGAGGCTTATCAGGCAGCATACAACGAAACACCGATCCAGTTCGCAGCTGACGCTTATGACTGTGTTTACACAATCTACGATGCATTCGGCAAAACAGGTCTGGATGCAAGCGCAAGCATGGAAGAGATCTGCGAAGCAATGATAGGCGTATTTACCGGAGACTTCACTGCAAGCGGCGTAACAGCTGAGACAATGAAGTGGAATGCAAACGGCGAAGTTGAAAAGACTCCGAAGGTTTGCGAAATCAAAGACGGTAAATATGTTGAAAAATAGGAACTTACTGACTAAGTGAGTATAGTTGTCGGCAGAGGGGTGTTACATCTTGAATGTGACACCCCAAAGCCACGTATAACAGATTTAAGCATTGAAAGTATAAGGAAATTGTTATGAACTTATTAAACAGTTTGATTTCCGGTCTGAGTCTTGGAAGCGTATATGCAATCATCGCGCTCGGATATACCATGGTATACGGTATATCCAAGATGCTGAACTTTGCGCACGGAGACGTCATCATGGTTGGCGGATATGTTTCGTTCATAATGTCGATGTATGTCGGTATGAACGGATGGATTGCACTTTTGGTGGCAATGGGTGCGTGCACGGTTTTGGGTATCGTGATTGAAAGACTCGCATACAGACCACTGAGAGGAACGGGCTCATTGGCGGTTCTTATAACCGCGATCGGAGTTTCGTACTTCCTCCAGAATATGGCTCTCCTTATTTGGGGAGCAAATCCGAGGGTATTCCCGAGCATCCTCAAAGGCAAAGGACCATATCGCTTTGCCGGAGGAGATCTCACTATATCTGCGGAATCCATCCTGACTATTGTCGCTATTGTTGTCATCATGATAGTGCTGACACTGTTTGTAAACAAGACAAAAGCAGGAAAGGCCATGAGAGCAGTATCGGAAGACAACGGAGCTGCACAGCTCATGGGTATAAATGTCAATCAGTCGATTTCTCTAACGTTCGCCATAGGATCGGCCCTAGCGGCAGTAGCGGGAGTTCTGATGTGCTCTGCATATCCGGTTCTCATGCCGACAACAGGAGCCATGCCGGGCATCAAGGCGTTTACCGCTGCGGTATTCGGCGGCATCGGTTCAATTCCGGGCGCTATGATCGGCGGCCTTATTCTGGGAGTAATCGAAATATTTGCAAAGTCCTATATCTCCACCGAGTTATCAGATGCGATAGTGTTCGCGTGCCTTATCATAGTTCTGCTCGTCAGACCTACAGGCCTGCTCGGCAAGAAGATCAGCGAGAAAGTGTAGGTGGGATATGGCAGACAGAATTTTGAAATCGATAAATACGCGCGGACTGAAAAATGCCGTCCGCGGAAGCGAATATAAAAAGGAAGCACTTATCTCCTACGGCATCCTCATCGGAGGATATATACTGCTGCAGCTTGGTGCTATGACGGGCCTGATCGGACGAAACCTGCAAGGTCAGTTCGTACCGATTTGCGTATATGTATCGCTCGCAATTTCACTCAACCTCGTAGTAGGTATTTCGGGAGAACTCTCGCTCGGACATGCGGGCTTTATGGCTGTCGGTGCATTCACCGGAGCGGTAGTAGTCAGGGTGCTTGAAAACGGCATAGGATTCGCGCCGCTGAGGCTCCTGATCGCGCTTCTGATATCGGCTGCAGTGGCAGCGCTTGCAGGTCTGATAATAGGACTTCCTATACTCGGACTTCGCGGAGACTACCTTGCCATAGTTACGCTTGCATTCGGAGAGATTATCAAGAACTTCATGAATGTCATTTACTTCGCTCTTGATGAAAACGGACATCTCAAGTTCGCATTCAACCACGAGATCGAGGGAATTGATAATTCAGGCAGGATATTGACAGGACCGATTGGAGCTACGGGAGTAACTAAGATTGCCACATTTACATACGCGGCAATCCTGACAGCATTTACTCTGTTTGTTGTTCTTAATATCAAGAATTCAAAGCAGGGCAGAGCCATCATGGCTATAAGGGATAACAGAATAGCCGGAGAATCCATCGGACTCAATGTCAAGAAGTATAAACTCATGGCATTCGTAGTCAGCGCTTCGCTCGCAGGTATGGCAGGCTGTATGTTCGGACAGAACTTCAGCACGCTCGCACCTGTTAAATTCAACTTCAACACTTCGGTACTCATTCTGGTATTCGTCGTGCTCGGAGGAATCGGTAATATCTGGGGCGGCATGATAGCGGCAGCACTTCTGACCATACTTCCTGAGGCTCTGAGACAGTTCTCGGATTACAGAATGCTGGTATACTCGATAGTACTTATCGCAGTTATGATTGCCACATACAATCCGACCATCAAGTCCAGAATCAGCACATTATGGGATAAGGTCAATCCTTTCAAAAACAAGGACAAGGATAAAGGCAAGAAACCAAAGAAAACCGGAAAGGAGGCGGCATAAATGGCAGATAAAGATAAAAGAAAAGACATGCCGGGCGCTTCCGAGACCGGACATACTTATGAAAACAGGCAGGAAATCTACTACAACGACAATGTAGGCGGTCGTGCCGTTTTCGTCGATGCCAAGGAGCAATACGATCCGGATGAACCATACAACGAGCAGGTATATCTGCCTGAAAAGGACAGAGACAAAGAGCCTATTCTCCAGGTCAACGGCCTTGGAATAGATTTCGGCGGACTTACTGCGGTAGATAATTTCAACCTGACACTCGGTCGCACTGAGATCGGCGGACTTATCGGACCTAACGGTGCCGGCAAAACTACCATATTCAACATGCTCACCAAGGTGTATGAGCCTACAAGAGGTGAAATCATTTTCAACGGCAAATCCACCAAGGGTATGAGCACTGTAGATATCAACAAGGCGGGAATGGCGCGTACATTCCAGAACATCAGACTCTTCGACAAGTTAACGGTAGAGGAAAACATCAAGGTTGCCCTTCACCACACCACGGACTACGGCCTGATCGACGGAATGCTCCACACTCCGAAGTATAAACACGAGGAGTTCCGCATCAGAAAAGAAGCCATGAAGTACCTTAAGATATTCGGCATGACCAAGACAGCCGAGTACAGAGCGGGATCGCTTCCGTATGGTGCGCAGAGAAGACTCGAAATCATGAGAGCACTGGCCACAAAGCCTAAACTCCTCTTGCTCGATGAGCCGGCAGCTGGCATGAACCCGTCAGAGACTTCTGAGCTCATGGAGACTATAAGGGAGATTCGCGACAGATTCCAGATCGCGATATTCCTGATCGAGCACGACATGAACCTCGTAATGAATATCTGTGAGGGCATCGTAGTACTCAACTACGGACGAGTAATCGCCAAGGGATGGCCTGAAGACATTCAGAGCAATCCTAAGGTTATCGAGGCTTACCTCGGTAAGGACAGGGGCAAAGAGAAAAAGACGAAAAAAGCAAAGGAAGAGGATATCGAAGCAGCTCTCGCGAAGGGTAAACTCGAATCCGCTCCTTCCGGCAAACCTGATGAGGGAAGGAAGGAGGCGCAGTAATGGGTACAGTACTTACAGTTAAAAACATCAACGTTTATTACGGAGCGATTCACGCCATCAAAGGAATATCCTTTGATGTAAACAGGGGAGAGATAGTAACTCTCATCGGAGCCAACGGCGCCGGTAAATCCACGACTCTTCACACCGTGTCGGGACTTCTCAGAAGCAAGACGGGTGACATTGAGTTCCTGGAGGAATCCATTGCTCACACTCCGGCTCACAAAATCGTATCCAAGGGAATTTCACACGTACCTGAAGGCCGCAGGATTTTCCAGGGAATGACGGTAGAGGAGAACCTCCAGATGGGAGCCTTCGTTACCAAGCAGGACAGGATAGAGCACAACCTCGAGTACGTATACGAGCAGTTCCCGAGACTTAAAGAGAGGACCAAGCAGATTGCGGGTACGCTCTCGGGCGGTGAACAGCAGATGCTCGCCATGGGACGCGCGCTTATGTCAGATCCTGAGCTTCTGATGCTGGACGAGCCTTCGATGGGACTTGCGCCTATACTGGTAGACCAGATTTTTGAGATCATCAAGAACCTCAACAAAGCGGGAACTACCATACTCCTCGTAGAGCAGAATGCCCAGATGGCTCTCTCTGTTGCAGATAGGGCGTATGTAATCGAAACGGGCAAGATTTCGCTCTCGGGAACGGGAGAGGAACTCGCCAAATCCGACGAGGTCAGGAAAGCCTACCTCGGAGGTTAGCCGGCTGCACACGATGTGCATAACTAATCTAAAAATTCATTTAAATTTCACACTCGAAGCGGCTTTGCCGCTTCGTTGATTTATATGAAATATGGTACAATACATCGTGCAATATAATATGCAAAAGACTGGAGATCACTTATGAAAAAGACAATCGCAATTCTTGTGGCACTGATAATGATTTTGAGTATGGTGCTTGCTTTGAGTTCATGTAAAAAGGAAGAACCGGCACCACAGGAAAATGCCGAAACGACAGAGGAACAAAAGACGGAAGATGCGGCGGACAAGGATGCCGGTGACAAGGATGCCGGTGACATAGTCACGTCTTTCAATCCGGATGCAGAGGATGTAATTGAACAAGACCTTCCTATGCAGATTGAGTCGGTTACACTGTATAAAGACGGATCGATAAAAATCGTTCCTTTGGATGATCTTAAAAAGAATGCAGAGATAAACAAAGAACTTAAAGAAGGCGCTATGTACCCGTTTGCCGACAGCGGCAAAGCAAAGGATATGTATCTGCTCAGAATAGGTAACGGCGGATACAGGACCATAGTTGCGCTCATGGATGACGGCACGGTTTCCGCAATAAACACAAGGGCCATGATAGAAGACCATATCCTGGAAGTTTCGGATAACCTCGGCGGACGCGACAGCTTCACAAGTGTCGAGCAGGAAGAAAATGAGTACGGTTTCAGCATCGTCGGAAAGACCAAGGAGGGTGATGACGTGCTGCTCGATCCGATTATTCTTCCGGATAACGAAGAGCCTCTGCCTATAGAAGAATAAAGCAGGCTGAAATGTACTTATGGTATACCAATATGGTACAATTATACTGTTGTGAGCACTGACAATATGAGCGGTGCCGTGCGGAAAGGATACAGAAATGGAACAAATGATTACTGAACGCAGATCGGTAATTGACTGGTTCAAGACCGGATTCAGCGAGGAGGCCAAAGCCACGACCAAAACGTCCAGGCTTCAGGACGGCAGACTCAGCTACAGGTTTTCGGTTACCAATACATCCGACTTCGATTTCAGTGACTTTTCATTCAAGGTCAAAGTAATAAACAGGGACAGCGGAGAAGAAATCGGAACAGCTTCAATCAGCGCGGGCGAATGGAACCGTGGCGAGACGAAGAATTTCAAATCCAAACTCAGTATTCCCGACAATGTCAGGAACATCTCCTTTGTTATGTTCGCAGAATCCATCGAGTATGATGTGAAAGACGAGGCTTCATTGACCGGTGCCATGAAAGAAATGGCTGATGCCGCAAAGGGTATGGGAGAGGCCATGATGGGAGCCGGTGAAGGCATGGGCGAAATCTTCGGAGAGCTCTTCGGAACAGGCGGTATGCCGCAGACGGACGGCTCGACAGTGACCAAGACGACCACGACACAGAGAAGTGCAGACGGCAGAACTACGACCAGGACTACCACGACTACAAAGCAGGCTCCTGACGGCAGAGTAACCAGTCATAACAAAAAGACGACTACATATAACACCGGACAAAAAGGAAGCACCTTCACGCAGCGTCGGACCAAGAAAAAACTCGATAAGATGAGACAGGGCAAGTCAGCTTGGACAGTCACTGCAATTGCGTTCGGAATACTCTTTGCCCTGACGGCTTTATCTACGGCCATCGAGGGAGATATGACAGGACTTATTGAGCTGGGAAGCATAGCTGCAGTGCTACTCGGAATCGGAGGAATCTCCAAATACAGACTCAGTTCAAAAGCCAAGCGAATAAGAGCATACGAGGCCAGAGTCAACAGAAACGGAAACACTTCGATAGACGATATCTGTGCGTATGTCGGAAGACCTTTTGAAAAGGTTGCGGATGATCTGCATCAGATGATAACCGACGGATTCTTCCCGGGTGCTTATGTGGATATAGAAAACAGGCTTCTGGTAATGACTAAGGACGGACAGCCTATAGAGGATGTGGCCAGGTCTGCCGCACTAAACAAGAAGGCGATGAGAAAGGCCGCGAGAGAATCCGGGGTTGCTCCTGAATCACTGGACGACCTCATTACAATGACAGATGATGTTGAACTCAAGTCCAAGCTCAAAGCTCTCAGAATCATTACCAAGAAAATCGATGCCAGAGTCGAAGAGGTGCCTGACCTTGAAAAACAAGTCAAGGATTTCAGAGAGAAGTATTATCCGGAAGTTGTACGCCTGACTGATGAGTACAACGAGAAGATAGTGGATATGGGCAAATATGGTGAGGAAAGCGTCAAGCCTGAAGTCAGCGAGGATTCGACAGGTGCACCTGTCATCAATACAAATCCTAACTATCTGCAGGAACAGGCAGACGATATCAAGGCACAGCTTATAAGCCTTATCGATTCGGTAACAGAGGCTTCGGAGAACCTCCTCGAGAAATTACACGAGGGCGACATAATGGATATCACAACGGATATCAAGATGCTCCAGACAACACTTGCGAGCAAAGGATTGCTCGATTCGGATTTCGATATTAAAGAATAGCAGTATATTTTTAAAGGGCTCAGCGGAGCCGGGAAATTATTAGGAGGAAAAACATGGCAGAATTTGATCTTACTCCGGAAGCTGTCAATGAGGCAGTAAACGAAGCAGTCGAAACACAGACAGCCGATCTTGCGGCAGAAGTTAACGAGGTTGCCGCTCAGGCAGCAGCTATGGACATGGCTCCGATGATCGATCTTGAGCCGGTAGAGGAAGTCAAGACAGAAGACCGCCTCGCTCAGTTCACAGATGATGAGAAGAGACAGATTAATGCAGTTGCCGAGAAGATTGACATCACAGACAGCAATGCTGTACTCGGCTACGGTGCAAGCGCACAGCGCAAGGTTTCTGACTTTGCCGACGGCGCTCTTCAGAGCGTAAGAGCAAAAGACATGGGTGAGACAGGTAAGGTTCTCTCATCACTGCTCGTAGAACTCAAGACAAACGGCGAACCTAAGAAAGGATTCCTCGGCGGGCTTTTCAGCAACGCCAACAAGAGATTCGAGGAGCTCAAGACTCAGTACAGCACCACAGAGCAGAATGTAGACAGACTGGTTAAGCTTCTCGAGGAGCACGAAGAGCAGCTCGTAAAGGACATTGTCCAGCTCGACAAACTCTACGATAAGAACAAACTCTACTTCAAGGAAGTTTCGATGTATATCGAGGCCGGCAAACTCAGACTTGAGAAAGCTAAGAACGAAGAGCTTCCAGAGCTCGAGGCCAAGGCCAGAGAGACCAACGCACCTGAGGACGTCCAGGCTGCAAAGGACTTCTCAGACATGATCACAAGATTTGAGAAGAAACTCTATGATCTCGAACTTTCGAGAACTGTTTGCCTCCAGTCCGCACCTGAAATCAGAATGGTACAGAACTCGGATACTATCATGTCCGAGAAAATCCACTCCACCATCATCAATGTAATTCCTATCTGGAAGACACAGATGGTACTGGCTCTCAACAACTACCATACTCAGGAAGCAGTTAAGGCTCAGCAGGCTGTCACCGAAGCAACAAACGAGATGCTCAAGAAGAATGCAGAGGCACTTCACCAGAGCACTGTGGATACAGCCAAGGCAAGCGAGAGAGGCATCGTAGATATCGAGACTCTCCAGAACACCAACCAGCAGCTCATCAGTGCACTTGACGAGATCCAGCAGATTCAGGAAGACGGCAAGATCGCAAGAGCTGAGGCAGAGAAAGAGCTCGTCAGAATCGAGCAGGAACTCAAGGACAAGATGCTCTCCATGGCAGGCAATGTCGGCAAATCCGCAGAAGAACTTGCAGCTGCAAGAAATGTCGAGAATAACTAATGACAATTAATCAAAAGGACAAATCAGGGAGCCGGCGCAAGCCGGCTCTCGCACTATTGATTGTACTGCTGCTCGCAGTGCTGATTTTTCTGTTCTCAGATGCACCTTTTGTAAAGAGTGCGAGAGATGCTTTGATAATAAGACTCGGATATGTGTCGGAGGAACGGGTAAATGAAGAGGAACCTGTTTCTACAGTTGAAGACATCGCGGATTCCGAGAGTGAAAACGAGAACGGAAGTGCCGGCGATGCCGGTTCACTCGACGGAAAGAACCTCCCCAAGTATGACGGAAACCACTATGTGGTAATAAATGGCAATGTGCCGGAATTTCCTGAGGAGGTTTACGCCAAAGCAGGTCTGGTGCAGGAGGGAGATAAGTGGAAGACGAAAGGTAATCTCCTCGGAACTGTCGATTCAAGCAAATTGACACCTTATGAATTCTACAATCCTCTCGATGAGCACGGTCGCTGCAGGGCTGCTTACGGCTGCCTCGGAAGAGAGACAATGCCGGAGGAAGGAGCCGAGAGAGGAGACATATCCTCAATCCATCCGTCAGGCTGGGCCAAAGGACAAAGCTGGGAGCGTTGCCATCTGATAGCATGGTCTCTTTCGGCAGAGAATGCGAACGAAGGCAACCTCATCACAGGTACGCACTATCTGAACTACGACGGGATGAGGCCACTTGAAGAAGAGACAACTCATTACATCTGGAGCACGGGCAATCACGTGCTGTATATGTCCGAGCCTGTGTACAGCGGCAAGGAACTCATAGCCAGGGGTGTGCATATGGTGGCACGCTCTGTTGAGGATAACGGAGAAGGTCTGTCGTTTAATGTATATTGCTTTAATGTGACTCCGGGAGCTGAGATAGATTACAAAGGCGGCATTGTGACTACTGAGGAACAAGCCGCTCAGGATGCGAGGCTGTACGTCATCAATAAGAGATCGGGCGTGTTCCATTATCCGTCATGCGATGGTGCAAAGAGCATGTCGGAGCATAACAGAGAGGAAGTTACGGCGACGAGAGTGGAATTGACGTCGCAGGGGTATACGCCTTGCGGAAGTTGTGAACCTTAAAGACACAAATAATTTGCGCATAGCTTCGTCAAAGCCTGTTTTCACGTTCACGTACCTCTAAGTACGCTCCGCTCGCTCAAACAGGCTTTTCCTCGCTCTGCATCAAATACTTTGCGTCTTTTTTATAAAATGGTTCTTGATAACTAATGTTGATTATTAAACTTATCATTATATAATTTGTGTATGAAGATGATTTTGAAGGAAGAAACGAATAGGGCGATAGAGAAAATTGCGGAGGTCCTGCCGGCGGAGAGGCTGACGGCGGATGAGCCGATGAGCAGGCATACATCTTTTAGGATAGGCGGACCTGCGGCTTGCCTTGCAGTGATTTCAAATGAAGATGAATTATCTGCCGTCCTCAGGATTGTGAATGAAGAGGGTGCGGAATATATGTTGGTCGGAAACGGCTCCAATCTTCTCGTATCCGATGAAGGCTATCCGGGGATTGCAATCAAGCTCGGAGGTGATTTCGACAGCATATTCGCGGATGAGAACGATGACACGCTTGTGCATGTAGGAGCAGCCAAACTCATGTCGTCAACGAGCGCTTTTCTGACGGAGCACGGGCTTGCCGGATTTGAATTTGCGAGCGGGATACCGGGTTCGATCGGCGGCGCAGTTTTTATGAACGCGGGAGCTTACGGCGGTGAAATAAAGGATATAGCTGAGTCGGTCAGAGCGATGTCTTTAGACAAATGCGAGATACTGGATTTGACGAATGAAGATATGGATTTCGGATACAGAAGCAGCAGGGCCCAAAAGGGAGACATAGTGATACTCTCGGCGGTCTTCAGACTAAGCAAGGATGAGCCGGCGGAGATAGCAGACAGAGTTTCCGAACTTGCCGCAAAGAGGAATTCCAAACAGCCGGTGAATTTCCCGAGTGCGGGCAGCACATTCAAGAGACCGGTTGGAGGATTTGCAGCAGCGCTCATTGAAGAGGCAGGACTCAAAGGATACAGAGTCGGTGGCGCGGCAGTTTCCGAAAAGCATTCGGGATTTGTTATAAACGAAGGCGGAGCGACTTGTGAAGATGTGCTTGCAGTTATGAGACATGTCAGAGAGACAGTCTATGAAAAGAGCGGCATTATGCTCGAGCCTGAAGTCAGGCTGATTAACTGCGAATTGTAATCTGAGAGGTTCCATAGTCCCGATGAGTTCATCGTGGTAACTGTGCTCTTATGCGGGGCAATGAAGTATACGGACTAATTGATAATGGATCTGAAGGAAATAGAGAAAAAATACAGAATAACAGCGGACTATCACACGCACACGGTTTACTCTAGAGTGGGCCCGTATTTTCACGGCAAAGGTCGCATAATAGACAATGTGCGTGCAGCATCAGAGAAAGGGCTTTCCGAACTTGCAATTACGGATCACGGCCCTTCGGATTTTTACGGCCTCGACCCGAAGAGAATTCCCGAGATGAGAGCGGATATAGAAGAGGCTCAGAGGGCATATCCGGATGTAAAAATATATCTCGGCGTTGAAGCGGATATAGTCGACAGCGCAAACGGACTGGATGTCGCTGCCGGGGACTTCAAGGATTACGATTTCGTAAACGCAGGATATCATTATGTCCCGAAATGCAATATGATGGGAAACTTTGCTTCGTTTCATGCGCCGATTTCCGAGAAGGCTAAGGCGAAGCTGAGAGAAGATAATACGAAGCGCATTGTTAAGGCGCTTACGAGCAACAATATAAAGATACTCACGCATCCCGGCGATAAAGCATATATAAATGAAGAGGAAGTGGCGGCAGCCTGCGAGAAGACGGGAACACTGGTTGAGATTAATGCAAGGCACAAACATCCGAACGCGGATGACCTTAAGATATATGCAGCGTACGATGTTAACTTTGTTATTTCGAGCGATGCGCACAAACCCGAACATGTGGGGCGCTATGCCGAGAGCCTTGCGCTTGCATTTGAGGCAGGTATAGGCATTGACAGGATAGTGAATGTCGTAGAGAGAAAGGACGGATAGACATGAAAGTCGTGATAATCACCGGAATGTCCGGTGCCGGAAGATCAAGAGCGGCTGACTGGTTTGAGGACCAGGGATATTACTGCGTGGACAATATGCCGCCCGCTCTTATCGGAAACTTTCTCGAGATGGCTGCAGCAGATACGAGTAGCATTGATAAAGTCGCATTTGTTGCGGATTTAAGATCCGGCGGATTCTTCAGTAGGCTTGCCGAGGAGATAGATATTCTCAGAAACAGACCGGGAATTGATCTTACGGTACTCTTTATGGAAGCTTCCGCACCTGAGATAGTCAGGCGATATAACGAGGTAAGGAGGAACCATCCTCTGTCAGGCGCCGAGGCCAGCGAATCGGTAATCGAGGAGGAGAGGGCTAAACTCAAGGACATCAAATCCAAAGCGGATTACATCCTTGATACCACGAGCCTCAAACCATCTGAGATGAACTCTGAACTTGATCGCATGTTTTACGGCGGAAGAGGTTCATCTAATTTCGCAATCAATATCAGTTCGTTTGGTTTCAAGTATGGAATACCAAGTGAAGCAGATATCATGTTTGATGTGAGATTTATACCGAATCCGTTTTGGGTACCGAGTCTGAAAAAACTCACGGGCAAGAATAAAAAGGTCGTGGAATTCGTATTTAAGCATGACATAGCGCGCGACTTTGTGGACTCGACTCATGAGTTGATCAGCAATATGATTCCGGGATATATAAATGAAGGCAAATACCATCTCAATATCGCATTCGGCTGCACGGGAGGCCATCACAGATCGGTTGCCGTTGCCAATGCGATAGCGGAGAAATTCAGGGAAGACGGGATGAGAGTCAGAGTTGCACATAGGGATTTGGATCTTCAGAATAAATAAAGGGGAACATGTCGTTTTCACAGGATGTCAAAGGTGAATTAGCGAGGCTCGAGCCTAAGAAAAAGTGCTGCATGCTTGCGGAAATCGCGGGATTTCTGAGGGTGTCCAGCTCTGTTAAATTGCTCGGAGGCGGAAAAATCGGAATTGTGGCGACTACCGAAAACGCTGCGACGGCCAGACACTTCAAGGTGCTTATTGAGAGTTATTTCCGCAATAAAGTTACGATGGAAATCGGAGATTCGCAGAGGCCCGGCAGCAGGAACCGCAGGGTCAGAAACAGATACTATCTGAACATAGGGCCGGAAGAAAAGTCGGTGCAGATTCTGAGAGAAACCGGGATGATGCTGATTCGGGAGGGAGACGATTATTTCAGCGACGGTATTTACCAGCCTATCGTAAAGGCAAAGTGCGACAAAAGGGCATATATGAGAGGGATGTTTCTCTCGTGTGGAACGATGTCCGACCCGAGGAAGAGTTACCATCTCGAATTTGTCCTGGACAAGGAACAGAGCGCAAACGATTTGAAAAAACTTATAGGATCTTTCGTGGAACTATCCGCAAATGTCACAAAACGCAGAGATAACTATGTTGTATATATGAAGAAAGCCTCGTATATCGGTGATATGCTCGGCATCATGGGCGCGGCTGAGGCAATGCTGGATTATGAAAGCATCCGGGTCAACAAGAGTACGCACGGGGAAATCAGACGAATGATGAACTGCGATGATGCAAATGTTGACCGTACGGTTGCTGCAGCACAGGAACAGACATCCTGGATAAAGAAGATAATAGAGGATGAACTCGGGCGCCCGCTTACAGCGGATGCAGATCCGGAGACTGAGCTTAAAGAGCGTAATGAGGGACTGAGGTTTCTCGAACAGCCTTTGAGAGATGTGGCTGTACTCAGGCTTGAGAGACCTGAGGCGAGCCTTGCGGAGATAGGAGAGGCGCTCGATTCACCTATCGGGAAGGCTGCAGTCAATAAAAGATTTGCCAAGATTAAAGCTATGGCTGAGCAGATTGAAGGAAACATAGTATGAAGAAAAACTGATGATTATTCTATCTCTCGTTTTGTCTTTGCATCTTGCTGCATGCGGAGCAGCGGGAGGACAGACTAATGATAGTTCGAAAACTGCATCCGGCGATTTTGTTAAACTGGTTTCAAAACTGGTAGAGCTAATGGACTAAGGTATATATGGACAGCGGACAGATAATAGAATTCAGAATAGAAGATATGCTGGATGACGGCAGGGCTTTCGGAAGATGCGAAGGCCTTGCTGTTTTTGTGAGCGGCGGATGCTCGGCGGAGGACGGCAAAGTCTTCGCCGGAGCCGTGCCTGGTGATCTGGTGCGAGCGGAGATAATTAAGGAGAAGAAGAACTCCGCGGAGGCGGTTCTGCAAGAGATACTTGAGGAGTCGAAAGAGAGGGCAGAGTCTGCATGCCCGTATTTTGCAGAATGCGGGGGCTGCGCTTTGCAGGAGATGAGTTACGAAGCGCAGTGCGAGCTTAAGGCTGGGCAGGTAAGAGCGAAGCTCACGAGGCTCGGCGGCCTTGAGAATCCAAAAGTGCGCGATTGCATAGGGGCAAAGACTTTAAAATATTATAGAAATAAAGCCGTGTTTGCCGTAGGGCCGCACGGAGAAGTTGGTTTTAAGAAGGCCAGGTCCAATTTCGTGCTGGATATTGATGACTGCATGTTGCAAAGCGATGCGGCTATGGTTTGCGCGGATGCGCTTCGCGTGTTCCTGAAAGAGCACGGCGCAAAGAATCTCGGCATAGGGCAGATGACGGTGAAAACTGCTTTTGGCACGGGTGAAGTTATGGTCGTGTTTGAAGAAGCGGAGGATACCGGCGGAAGATATAAGAAGGGTAAAGGGATAAAGAAAAGTAGCG
>JAFREV010000134.1 GCA_017434685.1 Mogibacterium sp. | reverse complement strand
GTCCGGAATATCTGGCAAGTGGTTCGAACTCATCAACGCAGACCGGATCCACGAAGAATGCCGGGATGCCTACGCTGTCTGCGAGTTCCTTGGCCAGGTACGCTCCGAGATTTGCGGCATGCTCTCCGTACGGAGGGTTCTCGATATCCCTGATTACCGCATCGTTTACCTTATATGTTCCGGACGGGATGTGCTTGAAAAGACCTCCGCGTCCGCAGATTGCATCGAAGTCTTCGAGTTTATATCCCTGCTCGGCTACGGCAGTCAGAATTGCCTGCCTTCTGAAATCCGCCTGTGAAACCACGTTCGGATACTTTGCGATTTCAGCTGCATCGTGGTCGATTCCGACGCGCATGACTTCTTCCTTGTCTTCAAATACGCAAATCTTTGTGGATGTGGCACCCGGGTTGATAACCAGAATTTTCCTGGACATGTCGCTTCCTTTCTACTTACTCCTGTTAGCGGCTTTGCGTCTTTCGAGCTCGGTGAGGAGTTTCTTTCTGAGCCTGATGGCATCAGGTGTTACCTCAACGAGTTCATCGTCATCTATGAACTCCAGCGCCTCTTCGAGTGTGAATGTGCGAGGCGGCGTGAGTTTGATCGTATCGTCGGAGCCGGCGGCTCTCATATTGGTCGCTTTTTTGGCGCGGCACGGATTGACCACCATATCGTCAGACCTCGCGTTCATACCCACAATCTGTCCTTCGTAGACATGATCCTGAGGGCCGACAAACATCTGAACCCTTTCCTGTATGGTGAATATGGCATAAGCGGTGCAGCTGCCTGCCTCCTGTGCTACGGCAACTCCGTTAATTCTGGATGGTATCTCACCCTTCCACGGCTCAAATCCGGCAAATCGTCTTACCATAGTGCCTTCTCCGTGGGTGTCGTTTATGAACTCTGTTCTGTAGCCCATGAGTCCGCGAGTTGGTGCGGTATAGACAATCTTGGAGTAGCCGTTGCCCTCACTCATCATCTCCATCATCATACCCTTACGGAGATTGAGTTTTGAAATGACAGGCCCGGTGTATTCATCCGGCACGCTGACTACGACTTCTTCTATCGGTTCGAGTTTCTCGCCGTTTTCACCCCTCTTGATTACAACCTCAGGTTTCGATACGGCAAGTTCATAGCCCTCTCTTCTCATATTCTCGATGAGTATTGAGAGATGAAGTTCTCCCCTGCCCGAGACTTTGAACGAGTCAGTCGAGTCCGTGTCCTCGACAAGAAGTCCGACGTTTACCTCGAGTTCTTTGGCAAGCCTCTCTCTTATGTGTCTTGATGTGACGTATTTGCCGGACTTACCCGCCTCAGGCGATGAATTGACCATGAAGTTCATAGAAAGCGTCGGTTCTTCTATGCTTATCTTTCCGAGGGATTCAGGATTGTCCGGATCGCATATGGTCTCTCCTATCGAGATGTCAGATATGCCCGATACCACGACGATGTCTCCGCTGCCGGCTTCAGGCACGGCAACTCTGCTGAGCCCCTTATATACAAATATCTGATTGATTTTGCACTTATCCGCGCTGCCGTCCTCCTTGGTGACAGCCACCATCTGGGCTTCCTTGATTGTGCCTCTGGTGATGCGCCCGATTCCGAGTCTGCCGATATAATCATCATAAGCGAGAGTTGAAACCTGCATCTGAAGCGGCTCATCATCCCTGTCCGGATAGGTCTCGCAGTGATTTACGATGCATTCAAGGAGCGGCTCGATATCCAGGCCGCCGTATCCTTTCGGTGACTTCTTGATCTTTTGCTCACCCTCACCTATGCTGATTGACTCGACATCCTTAGGATCGTTTACGGCGATCCCCTGTCTGGCTATGCCGTAAAGAATAGGGAAATCGAGCTGATCGTCGTTCGCCTCAAGGTCCATAAAGAGTTCGTATACCTCATCGACAACTTCATCGATTCTTGCATCCTTCTTGTCTATTTTGTTGATAAAGAGAATCGGATTGATTCCCTGTGCGAGTGACTTGCTGAGCACGAATCTCGTCTGTGGCATAGGTCCCTCGCTCGAATCCACGAGAAGGATTACCGTGTCTACGGTCTTCATGATGCGCTCCACCTCGGAGCTGAAGTCCGCATGTCCCGGTGTGTCTACTATGTTTATCTTGTAGTCGCCGTACATGATCGAGCAATTCTTGGAGTAAATCGTGATACCGCGCTCACGCTCTATGGCGTCGGAATCCATCACGCAGTCCACCACCTGTTCGTTGTCTCTGAACACATGCGACTGCGCAAGAAGTGCATCCACCAGCGTGGATTTGCCCGCATCTACGTGTGCTATAACTGCTATGTTTATTATCTTTTGTTTGTCTGCCATTTATCTTCTGTTCTTTCTTCTTTCCATCTCGTGGAAAGCTGTCTCTATAGTTCTTATGAATGTCTTGAGATCCTTTGAATAATCGAGGGTGCTCATTTCACCTCTTATATTTGAGTACGCATGACCTTCTATGTCGTCGGAGTACCATTTCGGTTCAGGCACATTCAGCGTCAGGAACGAAATTGCCCAGGATTCCTCCGCTCCCAGAGACAGCGCGTACTGTAGCATATT
>JAFREV010000133.1 GCA_017434685.1 Mogibacterium sp. | reverse complement strand
GCAAAGGGTGCTTTGAGCGTTATGCGGCCACATCGGCTCTTGTCAAAGAGGGCATGGCTTTCAGGGACAATTGGTACACCGGACGCCATATTTTCGGAGACGCAAATGCGGGAGATGAGGAGGCGCTTGCCCTCGTCGACAGATGGACGGACGAGGTTGCATACGGCATAGCGAGCCTCACTCACATCTTCAACCCGGAAGTTATACTCATAGGCGGAGGAGTTTCCGCGCAGGAAGAACTCGTCATCATGCCGGTGGGAAGAAAGATAAAAGAAATAATTATTCCGGACTTTGCCGAAAAGCTCGAGGTAAAAAGAGCCGAGCTCGGCAACAATGCGGGAATGGTCGGAGCAGTCAGGCACCTTATATTGGAAAAGGAATAGGGATATGAGATATTACGACAGAAAAGTTAATTATTATGAAACGGATCAGATGGGAATAGTCCATCATTCCAACTACGCGAAGTACTTCGAGGAAGCCAGGATTTCATATATGGAGCAGATGGGATACCCTTATGAAAGGCTGGAGCACGAGGACATAATAAGTCCGGTGCTTTCTATTTCCTGCAAGTTCATACACGCGATTAAATTCGGAGACAAGATCAGGATTGCAGTCAGACCGTCATCTTTGAGTAAGGTCAAATGCTCATTCAATTATGAGATAACGGATCTGGAAACCGGTGAGATAAGAGCCAGAGGTACATCGGAGCACGGTTTCATTACTAGAGAAGGCAAACCGGTCATACTCCCGAAGGACAAACCTGAATTCTACGGCATACTGCAGAATGAACTCGAAAACGAGGAGGATAAATAATGGCAGAAGTAGGCTGCAAATATACAAGAGATATAAAAATATTGCCGAGCATGGTCGACAGAAATGAAAAGTTGAGGCTTGTAGACGCCCTCGACTCATTCGAGGACACAGCGACGCTTCATGCTGAGAACTTCGATATCGGTCCTGCCGGGATGGACGCACGTAACTATTTCTGGGTAATCACTAAGATAAGAATTCATGCGGACAGGCTACCTAAAATAATGGAGCCGCTTAAACTCAACACATGGATACAGGCACCGGACAGGGCGAGCTGTGAGAGGGATTTTTCATTCACTTCAGACGGCGAGCAGCTGATCTACGGCAGGAGTATATGGGCCATAATAAGCAGGGACACCATGAGGCTCGTTCACATGGATGAGATATATCCGAAATTGGAGTTCAATGTAGCTCCTCCTGACGACAGACCGTTTGTGAGAATAAACAAGAACTTTGATGAGGCTGAGACTATAGGTGAGTACACCGTGAGATCTGTGGACATCGACCTCGGCGGCCATTTCAACAATGTCAATTATGTACGAGCCATGCTCGGATGCTTCTCGATTGAAGAGATAGAGAAGATGGACATAAAGGAAATGGAGCTCAACTTTATACATCAGACTTTTGAAGGCGAGACGCTAATATTTAAGAGCCGCCCGCATGTCGGTACGGACGGCGCAGGAAGTGACGGCGCTGGAAGTGGCGGATCGGGAAGAAGCGGAATTGAAGTTGCCGCTATAAATTCCGAGGGCAAACCGGTATTTATGGCATTAGTTTTATAATAATTATAATTGGTCCGGATTGCGATAACGCGCTGCAATAGGACCCAAAATAACGAGTTGGCAATAGAGAAATTGGTCCTGAATTGGATATAGCTCCAAAACAGGACCAATTTTCATTAACAATTAGAGACCTGATTGGTCCTGCTGGGACTTATTTGCTAATTTAGGACCAATTAAAAGAAGCTCTGTAAACAAAAAATGGTCCTAAAAAAGGCATAGTTTCAAAATAGGACCAATTAAAAGAAACTCTGTAAACATAAAATGGTCCTATTTGATGAGAATTATCATCAAAGGACCAATTTTCATTCTTGCGGATTTTTTTAGAAATCGATTTGTACTTTTTACAGATATTTGTGGAGTATGTAGCGCTGTTTGCCACCGTACATCTCGCGCGTTTCGAGTATCTCGAAGTTGAGCACGAGGAAGTTCCTGTAGCTGTACGGATTGTCAGGCGAGATAGTCGTAAGCGCTTCCTTTGCTCCCATCTCTATGGCTTGTCCGAGACGCAGTTTGTTGAAGATGCGCTGGATGCCGAGGCCCCTGAATTTCGGCTCTACCATCGTGAGATCCAGCGAGCACGTTACGGCGAGACGGTCTCTATCATAATTGAAGAGTTTGCCGTAATTTTCCGGATTGTCAGGATCGTTTGGAATCAGCACCGAGTAGCCGGCAATTTCTCCGTCACACTCCGCCATATAGCAGATGTCGTGCTCGAGCTGTCCTTCGGATTCCTCCCTAGAGAAAGGTGCATACAAATCTTTGTCAGGCAGTGCATCCATAATATGCTCTTGAATTGCCATGACTGCGTCGATGTCTTCTGGCACGGCGCGCCTGAAAGTCACTTTTTTCGGCTGCCCTTGACCGTTCATCAGTTCCTGCGTAAAAGGTAAAGTCATAAGTTCCATTTTGCACCTCCGTTTTCTCTGTGATTGCCTTTAGTATATCATTGCCCAAGTTCGGGCGCTATGATAAAATATTTGCGCAAATCTGCAAATGCAAATAAACATACATACATTAACTGATAATTCGAGGAGATAACAGAAGATAATGGAAATTACAAAAGATATCAAATACGTAGGCGTCAACGATCACGACATCGACCTTTTCGAGGGACACTATATCGTTCCGGAAGGCATGGCATACAACTCATATGCAATCTGCGATGAGAAGATTGCAATTATGGATTCGGTAGACGGAAACTTTACTGAGCAGTGGTTTGCCAACATCAAGAAGGAACTCGGCGACAAAGAACCTGACTACATCGTAGTTCAGCACATGGAGCCGGATCACTCCGGAAGCCTCATCGCTTTCATGAACGAGTTCAAAGATGCAAAGGTTGTATCTTCCGCCAAGGCGTTCACGATGATGAACAACTTCTTCGGAGAGTGCTTCGAGGGCAGAAGGGTTGAGGTAAAAGAGGGAGACAAGCTCGAACTCGGAACCCATACTCTTTGCTTCGTGGCTGCTCCTATGGTTCACTGGCCTGAGGTCATCATGACTTACGACGAGAAGGACAAAGTCCTCTTCTCCGCTGATGCATTCGGCAAGTTCGGTGCACTTGATGTGTGCGGCGAGACCGGAGCGGACGACGATGACTGGGCTTGCGAAGCCAGACGCTACTATTTCGGTATCGTAGGTAAATACGGAATGCAGGCACAGGCTGTCCTCAAGAAAGCAGCAGGCCTGGACATTCAGACTATCTGCCCGCTTCACGGACCTGTGCTCAAGGAAGATCTCGGATACTATCTCGATCTCTACAACACATGGACAACTTACGGAGCAGAGACCAAAGGCGTGGTAATCGCTTACACATCCGTATACGGCAACACAAAGAAAGCCGTTGAGATGCTCGCAGCTAAGCTCGAGGAAAAGGGCGTGCCTAAGGTTGCCGTCACAGACCTCGCAAGAGACGACATCGCAGAGGCGGTCGAGGATGCGTTCAGATACGACACTATCGTGTTTGCCACGACGACATTCAACAACGACATATTCCCGTTCATGAAGGAGTTCATCAATTCTCTGACCGAGAGGAATTTCCAGAACAAGAGAATGGGATTTATCGAGAACGGTTCGTGGGCACCGCAGGCTATGAAGGTTATGAAGGGCATGCTTGAGGGCTGCAAGAATATGACTTGCCTCGAGAACGAAGTGAGCATACTCTCCGGCGTAAGCGCAGAGAACGAGGCTCAGATTGAGGCCATGGCAGAGGAACTCGCAGCGGCCTACAAATAAACAGAGAGGAAGTCACAGCGTCCTACAGATAAGATATGGTTAAACAGAAAGGAAGTGTCTCAGCATGGTAAGAAAAGAAATCGCACAGGAAAGGCATGAAGTTCAGGGCGGAGTAGGCACCGTGATGTGCTACAACGTAATCAGCAAAGAGGAATTCTCCGATCACGGCAGACTGTATGCGAGATTTGTTCTGCCACCGGGCACATCTATAGGCTGGCATGTCCACGAGGGTGAGACCGAGCCATACTACATCCTTGCAGGTGAGGGCACATTCACAGACAGCGATGGCAGTGTTCAGCTCGTGCACAAGGGCGATTGCTGCATCATCGAGGAAGGCTGCGGACATTCCATAGCTAATAACGGAACCGAAGACCTGGAGTTTATGGCACTCATATACAATGTGGAGAATTAAATAAACGAGCGTTGTGTAGAGGTGAATAAACCGACGCTTTGGAGAAGCAATTAAACCGGCGGTTTATTGACAGAAATCGGTAAAAGAATATAATTATGGCGGCAGGGAAACCTGCCGTCTTTTCACAATAAGGGGCTGTAATGGTTTCGACAGGTGTGTGGAACGAGGATAAGCGAGCCGTGG
>JAFREV010000132.1 GCA_017434685.1 Mogibacterium sp. | reverse complement strand
TTTGTTCTTTTTTGCCGGAATTTTTTTCAACAAAACGAAAGTGGCGAAATTTACGAATAAAGCGAGTTTATCCACAAGGATTTCAAAAATCGTATACATTTTTATCCACTTATCCATGTGGAAAACTTTTTGAGAAGAACCCCAGTGATTTCAAGGCTTGAAACGATTTCACAAAACTGTCAATGGAATTTATCCACAGTTTTTGAGGCTTCGCATTCTCTCGATTTTTGTTCGTTTTCGTGAAACGCGTGAAACATGTTAATTTACACATATTCAGTAACAGAAAGGCCTGTCAAATGACAACAAAAAGGATTTACAGAGAAGATCAGTACGCTTCAACCAACACTGCCAAAGTAACCTCAGTAAGGACAAAGAACGGCAAAGATGTCATCGCGACAAGCGAATCCGTTTTCTATCCTGAAGGCGGAGGGCAGCCATCCGATGTCGGTACCGTCAGCCTGGGCGGAAAACTGTTTGAGGTTCTACATGCATCGGATGAAGCCATCGAAAGTGATGTTTGGCACGAGACTGATGCTCCCGAAGGAACATTCCACGAGGGAGATGAGGTGGAACTTGCCATAGACTGGGATTTCAGATTCAGAAACATGCAGCGCCACCTCGGTGAGCATATGCTGTCCGGCACCATGGATACCCTCTTTGAAGGAGTAAACAAAGGATTCCACATTGGTGAGGATTATGTTTCTATAGATATAGACCTCGAAGGTCGTATGCTCACGGAAGACGAACTTGATCTCGCAGAGCGTACGGTCAACGAAGCCATATGGGTCGACCTTCCGGTCACAACCGAATGGTTTGACACATACGAGGAATCACTGGTCAGGCCTGTCAGAAAACAGGTCCCTCACGACGGCAGAGTTTCCGTTGTAAGCGTCGGTGACCTCGAAGATCCGTACGACTGCATCGCCTGCTGCGGCGTTCACCCTTCCTGCTCGTCCGAGGTCGGACTGCTCGCCATTTACAAGTGCGAATCAAACAAAGGCATGAACCGCATATTCTTTGACTGCGGAGCCAATGCCTGGGACAGGCTCACAGCCGAAGCCCATATTCTGAGAGATATCGCGGTCGGGTATTCCTGCACACCGAAAGACGTGCCTTCAAGAATGGCTGCGGAAGCCGAGCAAAACTCAGCGCTGCGCTCCCGCCTGTCCGATCTGGCTGAATATGTAAAGGAAAATGAGAAAAGAAAAATACTGGAAGAAATCAAAGCATCGTCTTCCAATATATATAAGTACACTTCTGATGTTCTCAGCACGGATGAGATGCTCAAGATGGGTTTCGATGTGATTCATGAGGCGGATGGACTCTTCCTCATTATGATCAATCCGGAGACATCGACCTGCCTGCTTCTGTCATCAGATGAGAACAAGAAGTGCGGAGATATAGTAAAGGAAAACGCTTCGAATTTCGGCGGCAAAGGCGGCGGAAGACCGGACAATGCCAGGGCCATGTTCGAAGATATGAAATCACTTGAGGAATTTGTAAGCGAAGTAACAAAGAGATAATAAAGGAGTAGCAAAATGGATCACAAACTGATAATCACAATCGATCGTGAATACGGATCCGGCGGACACGAGGTCGGCAGGCGTCTTGCAGAGCAACTGGGTATCAAGTTTTACGATGAAGAACTCATCGCTCAAGCAGCATCCGGCACAGGATATGTAGAGGAATATGTTAAGGAAAACGACGAAAAGGCACCTGACTTTTCAATCGCTTCCCTTCTTTCAAGCGTAGACACCTTCCAGTCCCTGCCTTATGCCAAGATCCAGGAGGAGCAGTTCAGCATAATCAGGAACATCGCAGCCAAGGAAAGCTGCGTCATAGTCGGACGCGCGGCAGACTACATCCTAGATGATGAAGAGCACATCAGCGTATTCATCTTTGCCCCTATAGAGGAGAGGCTCAAGAGAAAACTCGAGCTCGAGATCGTCAACAAAAAAGAGAATCCTCTGAACGAGGCCGAGATGATTAAGAAAATCAAACACAGAGACAAGCAAAGACGCCGTTATTACGAGTTCTACACCGACAACAAATGGGGTGAAAGAGACGTTTACGACCTGCTTATCAACACCAGCAGAGCGGGAATCGACGGCGCGGTTGATATTATCAGAACATACATAGATAAGAGCAAAGGTCAGGACATCCTCTCCGGCATTGTTAAATAGACCAAATTGCTTGAAAATCCGTTGTTATATTTGTATAATTTTTTCATGTAGTTTCATCGCCGAATGGAAGCGATGAAAGCCTTAAGAAAATAAGTTGTAGGGAGGAAAAACGATGAAGAAATTTTTAGCTTTAATGCTTACTCTTGTGCTCGTAATGATGTCACTCGCAGCCTGCGGAGGCGGCAGTGGTTCAGATTCCGGCAGCGGCGACACCATCAAGATCGGTGTATTTGAGCCGGCATCCGGAGACAACGGCGCAGGTGGTAAACAAGAAACACTCGGTATCCAGTATGCTAACGAAGTTCAGCCTACGGTTGAAATCGGCGGCAAAGAGTACAATGTGGAGCTCGCTATCGTAGATAACGAGTCCGACAACTCCAAAGCTGTTACAGCTGCACAGGACCTCGTTTCCAAGGGCGTATCGATCGTTCTCGGATCATACGGTTCTGCAGTATCCATCGCAGCTGCTGACGTATTCGCAGACGCAGGTATGCCTGCTATCGGAGTTACATGTACAAACCCTCAGGTAACAGCTGACTGTGAGCAGTATTTCAGAATCTGCTTCCTCGATCCGTTCCAGGGTACAGTACTCGCTAACTATGCATGGGAGAACGGCATGAAGAAAGCTTACTGCCTCTCCAAGCAGGGTGATGACTACTCCAAGGGTCTTGTTAACTACTTCATTGAAGCATTCAAGAAGCTCGGCGGAGAAGTTGTAGAAGAGCAGTTCCCTGACAAGAACTCAGACTTTACATCATATGTAGCTAACGCTAAGAAGAATGGTTGCGATGTATTCTTCAGCCCTGTATCCACAGAGGCTGCTGCACTCATCATCGACCAGGCTGAGGCACAGTCACTCGGTATGCCGATCCTCGCAGGCGACACATGGGATTCCAACGTAATCACAGGCGCTGCAAAGGGCAAGAACGTAGAGATCGTAGTTACAACCTTCTACCAGGAGGGTGGTAACCCTGAATTCGACAGCGGCATCAAAGAGTGGATGGAAAACAATGCTGACGCTAAGACAAACAACGGCGGCAACACAGACCTCGCTGCTGTTACAGCAATGGGATATGACGCTTACTTCGTAGCTCTCGAGGCTATGAAAGCTGCAGGCTCCACAGATCCTGCCGACATCCTCGCTGCACTGCCTGAGCTGAATGCTACAGGACTTGTTTGCGGAGACGTTACATTCAACGAAGTCGGAGACGCCAACAAGACAACTGCATTCGTTAAGAAGTGCAACAACGAAACAGGCGCTTGGGAGTTTGTTAAGGAGCAGGCTGCTGAGTAATCCGCGCAAACTCGCAGCTTCCGTACATACTTGCAGGAGTTGCCATTGGCGGACAATACGTTAATACAAATTGCGGGGAGCCGCGCAGGCTTCCCGCAATTTTGTAACAATTCAGTTATCACTAATCAGTAAGGGAATGTTTTATGGGATTCATACAAACCTGGCTTCCGTACATACTTGCAGGAGTTGCAGTTGGCGGACAATATGCGTTGATCGCCATAGGATACACGATGGTATACGGTATCTTAAGGCTCATCAACTTTGCCCACGGAGATGTGTTCATGTGGTCCGGACTTATCATGGTCTATCTGATCACGATTCTTCCTCTGTGGCTATCCGTAATACTCGTAATAATATTTGCAATTGTGCTCGGTACCACCATTGAAAAGGTCGCATACAGACCTCTTCGTTCGGCACCGCGTATGTCGATAATGATCTCCGCCATCGGAGTTTCTTATCTTCTGCAGAACTTTGCTTTGTATATCACGGGCGGACTTACCAAGACCTACCCTACCATTGGTTGGCTTCAGCGCACCGTATCAATCGGTTCGGCAACCACCAAAATGGTAACCCTGGTCACACCGGTTCTCACAATCGTGCTGGTATTCCTGCTCGTAATGCTCATCAAACATACCAAGATCGGTATGGCTATGAGAGCCGTTTCGAGAGACTTCGAGACATCTTCTCTGATGGGCATAGATATAGACAGGGTCATCACCGTTACTTTCGTAATCGGCTGTGCACTCGCGGCTATAGGCTCTATACTCTACTTCTCCAACTACACCGGCATCCAGCCTATGTCAGGCGCCATGCCTGGTCTTAAAGCATTCGTAGCTGCTGTATTCGGCGGAATCGGATCGGTACCGGGAGCCGTAGTCGGAGCCTTTGTAATCGGTGTTGCCGAAAACCTCATCAAAGGTATCGGCTGGACCAACTTCTCAGACGCTTTCACATTCGTACTTCTCATCATCATCCTGATGGTCAAGCCGACAGGACTCTTTGGCGAGAAGAACATCGACAAGGTATAGGAGGACGCCATGGAAAAGACATTAAGCAACAAGACCAAACTCGTCCTCTCAATAGCAGCCATAGCACTGTTCCTTGTTTTGGTATATGTGGGCGACAACACAATTCCTGCCAATTCGAGCTGGAAGATGCTTATCACGGTAATCGAGAAAGGTTCCATATTCGCGCTCGTAGCAGCGTCCATGAACCTCCTCAACGGATTTACCGGCCTCTTCTCACTCGGTCAGGCGGGCTTCATGCTCATCGGAGCATACACTTATGCAATATTCACCATTCCGGGCAAATCCCATGAGGCTGTATATCAGTACTTCAACGGCGGACTCATTCAGTGGTCTATCGTCGAGATACTCGAGGGCAAACTCGGAATCTTCGGACATTACATCGGCATGTTCATTCCGATGATAGGCGCGGGACTCCTGGTCGCAGTCGTAGCGGCACTGATCGGTATCCCTGTGCTCAGGCTCAAATCCGACTACCTCGCGATAGCGACCCTCGGATTTGCCGAGATACTCAGAGCCTTCTTCCAGTGGAACTCTCTGGGACCTATCACTAACGGTTCGAACGTACTACGTAAGTACACCACATACGGCAACGCAATCTTCCCGGTTCTCGTATCGGGCATATGCATTGCCATCATCATACTTCTCATCAACTCGACCTACGGCCGCGCGTTCCGTGCGATTCGTGATGATGAGATAGCGGCAGAAGCCATGGGCATAAACCTCTTTAAGCACAAAGAGATGTCCTTCGTAATATCCTCTTTCTTTGCGGGTATTTCAGGAGCGCTCCTGGCTATGTTCCAGACGACGATCAACGCCATGCCGTTCAACACGGTTATGACATATGAGATTCTCCTCATCGTAGTTATCGGAGGTATAGGATCGATTACGGGCTCCATCCTCGGTGCTTTCCTTTTCATTTCAACTTCCGAGTGGCTGCTCAGAGGACTTGATGCCGGACAGTGGCTCGGCATTTCATCGAGCCTCATGAGACCGGGCTTCCGTAAGGTAGTATTTGCGATCATCATCATGCTCATCGTGCTCTTCTATGCACAGGGCATTATGGGAAGCCGCGAGTTCAGCTGGGACGGCTTTATCAACTGGTGGAAGAACCTCCCTGCCAACCTCAAGGCATGGCCTGCTAAGCGCAAAGCCAAATCAGCTGCAAAGAAAGAGGCTCGTGCTCGCAAGGCGGCTGCCAAGGCTAAGGCTAAAGAAGCCAAGGCTGAGGGCGAAGCTAAACGTGCTTCCGGCGAGGCTCTATTCACACCGCTTCCTACGAGCGATGAAGTAATGGTATTCGGAAAGGAGGGCAAATAGTATGGCTAAGAAAGATAACAGAGAAGTCGTACTGAGACTCTCCGACATAACCATGCAGTTCGGCGGAGTTGTCGCAGTAGACAACTTGAACCTCGACGTACATAAAAACGAAATCGTCGGTCTCATCGGTCCTAACGGAGCCGGAAAGACCACGGCATTCAACTGCATCACAGGCGTATACGAGCCTACCAACGGCGCGGTTGAGATTAACGGCAATGTCGTCATAGAAAACTACCCTCAGGGTAAGATGAAAGAAGAATACGCAGGAAAGAACCAGGGCAAATACACCAAGGCTCTGACCATGCTTCCGGACAAGGTCACAAAGCTCGGCGTGGCACGTACATTCCAGAACATCCGCCTCTTCAAAGGCATGACGGTTCTTGAAAACGTAATGGTTGCCATGCACATGAACCAGACTGAATCCGTATTCGGTGCGACATTCAGAAGCAAAAAAGCCCGCGAGGAAGAAAAGGTTATGAGAGAGGAAGCTCTCGAACTTCTCAAAAAACTCGATCTCTATGATAACAGAGACGACATGTCTACTTCCCTTCCTTACGGAAAACAAAGGCATCTTGAGATTGCAAGAGCCCTCGCGACTCACCCGTCCATACTGCTGCTGGACGAGCCGGCTGCAGGTATGAACCCGCAGGAGTCGGATGACCTGATGAGATTCATCGGCCGCATCCGTGACGAGTTCGATCTCTCCATACTGATGATCGAGCACCATATGCAGGTTATCATGGGTATATGCGAGCATATCTACGTACTCAACTACGGCGGACAGATTGCCGACGGCACACCTGCCGAAATCCAGGCAAATCCTGCCGTTATCGAAGCTTATCTGGGAGGTGATGAATAATGCTGGCTATAAGAGATTTAGACGTTCATTACGGCGGAATTCACGCCCTCAGAGGTGTCAACATCGACGTTCCCGACGGAAAGATCATCTCGCTGATCGGAGCTAACGGTGCAGGTAAATCCACGACTCTCAAGTCCATAATGAGTTTGGTGCCTAAATCCGGTGGGCACGTTTACTGGGACGACACCGAGATTACTTCGTTTAAGACCAAAGACGTAGTTGCAGAAGGAATCATTCTCTGTCCGGAAGGAAGACGTATATTCCCTGACCTGACAGTAGATGAGAACATCGCAGCAGGAGCTTATCTGAGAAAAGATAAGGAAGAGATCAAAAGGGACAGAGACTGGGTATATGAACTCTTCCCTCGTATCGCAGGCAGGACCTGGCAGCTCGGCGCGACGCTCTCCGGAGGAGAGCAGCAGATGCTCGCGGTTGCGCGAGCACTGATGTCCAAGCCTAAACTCCTGATGCTGGACGAGCCGTCGCTTGGACTCGCGCCGCTCGTAATCAAAGACATCTTCGCCTGCATCCAAAAGATCAAAG
>JAFREV010000131.1 GCA_017434685.1 Mogibacterium sp. | reverse complement strand
TGAGCGACTCCTCGGTGGTTACCATGCTCCACAGTCTGGCTTTTTCATCGCTTGTCTTAAAGTTTGCTCCGCCATCATAGACATCTGTTGCTTTCCAGTCTTCAGGGACCGCAAACACGATGCCCTCCATTCCCATATTTGGTTCCAACTCCTTAGCGGCTTCTCCGGCACCTGCATCTCCACTGCCACCACTGCCGCCGCAGGCTGCGAATGCCGACATCATAAGTGCCAGCGCTAATAACAGAGTTGTGATCTTACTTAGTTTCTTCATAGCTTTAATTGTCCTTTCATCAACTTTCTTTACATAGAAAAGGGACTCTGTACACCTGCTCATTACAATTGTACAAGTCCCTGTCCCTCGTTTCCGATTATAACATATTTACGCCTCGTCAGTCAGCGTCAGCTGTTCGTTGCCGTCGGATCCGACATTCGGATTTTCCGGCTTGGTCTTCTTGGCTTCGACTGCCTTCTCGGCACTGTCCTCATCGATGACCTTGGCAAACGATACGATGCGGTTGTCCTTTTCGACCTTCATGATCTTGACTCCCTGTGTCGTACGTCCCGAAGTGGAAACTTCGTTTGCACGGATACGTATGATGACTCCGTTGGAGTTGATGACCATGACCTCGTCCTCGTCATTTACTATGGTCGCTCCGACGAGAAGTCCCGTCTTGCCGAACTTGGTCTTGTCGTATGTGGCAACTCCCTTGCCGCCTCTGGCCTGAAGTCTGTACTCAGGAAGCGGTGTTCTCTTCCCGAATCCGTTCTCCGTGATTACGAGCATCTTCCTCTGCTGGTCGATGTCGAGTTCCATGGATACGACCTCGTCGTCCTTGTCGAGCAGTATCGCTCTGACTCCGCCGGCGTTGCGGCCCATAGGTCTTACGTCCTTCTCGGAGAATGCGATTGCCTTACCCTTCTTGGTGACTACGAGTACATTCTCTTCTCCTGTCGCCTGGGCAACCGAGATGAGTTTGTCGCCTTCCTTGAGTGTGATTGCGATGAGACCGGTCTTGCGGTTCGTGTCGAACTCGCTAAGCGGCGTCTTCTTGATCGTACCCTGACGCGTTACCATCACGAGGCATTCGTTGGCGCTGAACTCGCGGATAGGAATCATCGCGGTCACGCGCTCTGTCGCGTTGAGATTGAGGAAGTTGATAACCGGTGTGCCCTTGGCTGTCCTGGATGCTTCCGGAATCTCGTATGCCTTGATCTTGTATACACGGCCCATGTCGGTGAAGAACATGAGGTAGTCGTGTGTGCTCGTTATGATGAGGTCGCGGACGAAGTCGCTCTCACGCGTCGTCAGGCCCACGATGCCTTTGCCGCCCCTCCTCTGAGCCTTGTATGTATCTGCCGGCACTCTCTTGACGTAGCCGAGATGTGTCAGTGTGATGGCAACATCCTCTTCATCGATGAGAGCCTCTTCGTCGAGTTCTCCCTCGTCTGCTACGATCTTGGTGCGTCTCGGGTCACCCCATTTGTCCTTGATCTCGAGAAGCTCGTCCCTGATAACGCCCATGAGTTTGTGGTCGTCGGCAAGCAGGCTCTTGTAGTATGCGATTCTCTTCTGGAGTTCGTCATACTCCGCCTGGATCTTCTCGCGCTCGAGACCCTGCAGTTTGGCAAGTCTCATGTCGAGTATTGCCTGTGCCTGAATCTCGGAAAGTCCGAAGCGTACCATCAGTTTTTCCTTCGCATCGTTGTATGCGGAGCGGATGGTCGCGATGACTTCATCGATGTTATCCAGCGCTATGATGAGTCCTTCCAAGATGTGCGCTCTGGCCTCTGCCTTGGCGAGGTCGAATCTCGTTCTCCTGGTGACTACTTCTTTCTGGTGCTTCAGGTACTCTTCGAGTATCTGTTTGAGGTTCAGGATTTTAGGCTCGCCGTTTACGAGGGCAAGCATGATCATGCTGAACGATGTCTGAAGCGATGTATGTTTGTACAATCTGTTGAGGATTACGTTAGGGTTCGCATCACGCTTAAGCTCGATGACGATTCTCGTTCCCTCTCTGTTTGACTCGTCGCGGATTGCACTGATGCCTTCGATCTTCTTATCCCTTACGAGGTCGGCCATAGACTCGATGAGTCTGGCTTTGTTGACCTGGAACGGAATCTCGGATACGACGATGTGCATGCGGCCGCCCTTGGTCTCTTCGATCTCGCAGACCGAGCGGACATTTACTTTGCCCTGTCCTGTGAGGTAGGCCTCTCTCGCTGCACTCTTGCCGAGTATCATGGCACCGGTCGGGAAGTCCGGTCCTTTGATGATCTTGGTCAGATCTTCAATTGTGCACTCCGGCTCTTCTATCATCTTGACGCAGGCGTCTATGGTCTCGCCGAGGTTGTGCGGCGGAATCGATGTAGCCATACCTACGGCAATTCCGTTTGAGCCGTTGATGAGGAGATTCGGAACTCTCGATGGGAGTACTACCGGCTCCTGCTCTTCTCCGTCGTAGTTGTCTGCGAAATCCACCGTGTCTTTTTCGATGTCTCTGACCATCTGCAGTGAGAACGGTGACATCCTCGCTTCGGTGTATCTCGATGCAGCGGCGCCGTCTCCGTCCACCGAACCGAAGTTGCCGTGTCCGTCAACGAGCGGATATCTTGTCGAGAAGTCCTGGGCGAGTTTTACCATAGCCTCGTAAATGGAGCTGTCTCCGTGAGGATGGTATTTACCCATTACTTCTCCGACGATACGCGCCGATTTCTTATGTGGTTTGTCCGGTGTGATGCCGAGGGAGTGCATGCCGTAGAGGATTCTCCTGTGTACCGGCTTGAGTCCGTCTCTGACATCCGGAAGAGCACGACCTACGATTACGCTCATGGCGTAGTCGATGTATGAGTTTTTCATCTCGTCGTATATTTCGTGCTCGATTATGTTGCTGTTGTCCAACAAATTTGCCATCTCTTAATTCCTTCTTATCTCTTAAAGTTACCTTTAAAACTGTCATACATCGCTCGACGGGCTCCGTCGCCGAGAGCGTCATGCTCGTCACCTTGCCTCTTGGGGCAACAGCCTCGACGCGCTTCGCTTGCTCGGCCTGTTCCTAGCCAATCGCCTGCGGTTTTCTCGCGTCGCTCTTAGCGGCTCCTCCGCAGTCTCGCGCTGCATTGCCAGTTTTAAATGTCCAGGTTCTGGACGTAGCGCGCGTTCTCTTCGATGAAGGCTTTGCGCGGCGGAACTTTGTCGCCCATCAGGGTGGTGAAGATTTCGTCCGCGGCCTGCGCGTCATCGACTGTGATTCTGATGAGCGTGCGGTTGTCGTAGTCCATTGTGGTCTCCCAGAGCTGGTTGAAGTCCATCTCTCCGAGTCCTTTGTATCTCTGAATTTCTACCTTATTGTTACCGCCTTTGGATTTGAGCTCAGCGAGGAGCTTCTCCTGCTCGGCATCCGAGTAGGTGTACCAAATCTGTTTACCCTGCTTTACTCTGAAGAGCGGCGGCTGGGCGGCGTAGACATAACCCTGCTCGATGAGCGGCGTCATATATCTGAAGAAGAATGTCAGAAGAAGCGTTCTGATGTGAGCTCCGTCGACGTCCGCATCGGTCATGATTATGATCTTGTGGTATCTGAGTTTATCGAGGTCGAACTCGTTTCCGATGTTGCAGCCGAATGCCGTGATCATGTTCTTGATCTCATCGGATGAGAGCACTCTGTCGAGTCTGGCCTTTTCGACGTTCAGGATTTTACCTCTGAGCGGCAGAACAGCCTGGCGGTTTCTGTCGCGCCCTTGCTTGGCGGAGCCGCCTGCGGAGTCACCCTCTACGAGGAAGATCTCTGAAAGTGCCGGATCCTTTTCGGAGCAGTCTGCGAGTTTGCCCGGAAGGGATGTAGTCTCGAGCACGCTGCTCTTACGTGTGATCTCTCTGGCCTTACGTGCGGCTTCTCTTGCGCGCTGGGCTTTGAGGCATTTGTCGATGATGACCTTGGCCTGTTTAGGATTTTCCTCAAGGAAGTAAGTGAGGTGCTCGGATGTGTTGGTCTCTACGAAACCTTTGACCTCTGCGTTTCCGAGTTTGGCCTTGGTCTGACCCTCGAACTGCGGGTTGGTGAGCTTGACCGAGATGATGGCGGTGATGCCTTCACGCACGTCCTCTCCCTGCAGCGAGTCGTCGTTTTCCTTGATGAATTTATTTCTCTTTGCGTAGTCATTGATGGTACGCGTCAGCGAAGACTTGAAGCCCACTTCGTGGAAGCCTCCCTCGTTTGTATGGATGTTGTTGGCAAACGAGATGATGTTTTCGCTGTATCTGTCTGTGTACTGGAGGGCAACCTCAACCGAGTAGCCCGGTTTCTCGGCTTCGTAGTAGAAGACCGTCGGATTGATGGACTCTTTATTCTTGTTGAGGTATTCCACGAACTCTTTGATTCCGCCCTCGAAGTAGAAATGGTCTTTTCTGTGCGGGCTGACTCTCTTGTCTTCAAGTGAAATCGAAAGGCCTTTATTAAGGAAGGCCATTTCTCGAAGTCTTCTCTGGAGTGTGTCGTAGTCGTAGACTGTCTCATCGAAGATGTCCGGGTCAGGCCAGAACTGCGTCTTGGAGCCTGTCTTTCCTGTCTTGTATTCGCCTATGACCTTGAGCTCTGTGGCGGTCTCGCCTCTGAAGTACTCCTGCTCATAGATCTTGTTGTCTCTTCTGACCTGTACGGTCATGTGAGTCGAAAGCGCGTTAACTACAGAAGCTCCTACTCCGTGGAGTCCGCCGGATACCTTGTATCCTCCGCCTCCGAATTTACCGCCTGCGTGAAGCTGTGTGTGGATAACCTGAACTGCAGGTATCTTCATCTTCGGATGAAGGTCTACCGGCATGCCTCGTCCGTCATCGCTGACTGTAATCGAGTTGTCCTGCTCGATGCTTACCGTGATGTTTTTACAAAATCCGGCCAGTGCTTCGTCGACGGAGTTGTCCACGATCTCATACACCAGGTGGTGCAGTCCGGCAGGGCCGGTACTTCCGATGTACATACCCGGTCTGAGTCTGACCGGTTTAAGGCCTTCGAGGACTTCTATTTGACTTGCACCGTATTCTTGCTTTTGTGCCATTCTGTTTTCCTCTTCTCTTCTAATCTAATATATATTGCAAAAATACAAAATAATTATTATCTGACTTTGTATCCCGGGGCCGCTTTTCAAAAAGTCCCATACATGAAAAAAACGGGCGCAGCATCCCTTCTTCGCGCTCGAATTTTACCATATAAGCGATTTTTTTGCAAGTTTTCCCACAATATCTTGTATTTTCGAAAAAATCCCTCAAATCGACAAATTTCGCCTCATTTTCAACAATAGGCTCACGAAACCCAGTGATTTCATGTTCTTCAGGCTTTCGCAAAAAAACAAGATTTCTCTTGTTAGATTATATGCTTTTACAATATACTGAAACTCGATGTAACACGCCTCGAAAAGGGACAGAAAATGGAGTTCAACAAGAGACAAGTCAACAAGAAAATATTAAAGATTGCATCACCGATCGCTGTGCAGGGGATGGTTACCGCCACACTTACAATGGTGGATAATCTCATGGTCGGTATGCTCGGAGAGACCGAGCTTGCGGCAGTAGGTGTTGCATCTCAGATTTTTATGGTGCATTACTTAGTGCTCTTTGGCTTTGTCAGCGGAACCGCTACTTTCATGGCTCAGTTCTACGGCACAAAGGACATGGCAAATATCCGAAAGGTTCTCGGTTTTGCCGTCACTCTCCTCGGCGCCTTCGGACTTCTGTTCTTCCTCGTCATGAACTTCTTTACGAAGGGAATTCTTTCAATATATACAGAGGATCCGGCGGTTCTCGATCTTGCCGCAACTTACGTAAGGATAAACAGCCTGTCATTTCTGATACTCGCTTTCACCTCTCCGATGGAGATGGGCTTCAAGGCAACTCAGCAGGTAAGGCTTCCGATGATAATAAGCATGGTCGTATTCTCCAGCAACACCATCATCAACTACATACTCATATTCGGCAAGTTCGGCATGCCGGCTCTCGGCGTTGCGGGCGCGGCTATAGGTACGGTCTCTGCAAGGATACTAGAGTTCTGCCTTAATGCGTATTTCACGATGCGAAAGGGCAGCATGATCAGGGCTCCGTTCTCGTCTTTCATCGGTTGGGACAAGGAGCTTCTCAGGAGGATAATCAAGAACTCGGCTCCGACTACGATCAACGAGCTCTTTTGGAGCGTGGGGCAGACCATGTACGTGGCTGCATATAACAGAATAGGAACGACGGCGTTCGCCGCATACCAGGCGGCAAATGCTATTTTCAATATAGTCAATTTCGCTTCGTTCAGCGTGGGAGATGCCGCACTTATATTAATAGGCGAGAAACTCGGAGAGGAAGATGTTCCTTATGCGAAAAAATTGGCGCTTCATCTTATAAAAGTCGCCATAATTGTCGGCTTTGTTTTGGGCCTCGTGACTTGCCTTATGGCCGGTCCTCTCTCGGGAATATTCAGACTCACGGCTGAGGGCAAACGTGATATGTTCAATATCCTGATTGTCTTCGGTGCGACTTTCGTATTCGACCTCGTATCCGGAATGATGGTCACAGGCGTGCTCAGAGCGGGCGGCGACACTAGATTCGTGATGTTCACGGAGACCTGCACCGTATGGCTCATAGGTGTGCCGTTTGCCTTCCTGGCTGCGATGCTCTGGCACATGCCTATTCATCTGGCACTGCTTCTCACGCGAACAGAGCTTCTCGTAAAAGACGTGATACTTCTGGCGCGCTACAAATCCGGCAAATGGGCCAACACCGTTATCAAAGATCTGTAGTTCCTATCCGAAATAATTCTTTAGGCTGTCATTTATGCTTTTGAAATCTATGGTAATTGCTCCGGCGGATATTTCAAGAGGTATCGAGTCTTCAAATGTATAAGTTTTAGGAATAGTTCTTTTTTCAAAGTTGTATACGAAAATCTCTTCTCTTATTACGTCAATAATCCAATACTCGCGAACTCCTATTGCCCAATACTTGTTGAACTTTACGAATGTGTCGTGTTTCTCTGTTGATGGAGACAGCACCTCAATCACCAGATCCGGGGCGCCGATTATATCCTCTTCTTCTTTATCATTGTATTTTGCCTTGTCGCAAACCATAAGGATATCCGGAATGAGTCTGTTCTTTTCGTCTTCTTTGCTCAGTCTCACGCCTGTAGGCGCAACAAGCACAAGGCAGTCTTTGTTTTTGCCTTTTGCCTTATCCTTCGCCGCATCGAGCTGCGCACTCAACTTAGTTACGACCAGCTGATGATTCTTCGTAGGAGTGTTCCTGTCATATATCACCCCATCAATCTGCTCTATTATCATCCCCTCCGGCAGATTGTCTAAATCGCTCACAGTAAATTCCCCTGCTTTTTTCCGCGACAGCAGCCTCTCATATTCGCCGATGACCACTTCCTTTCTCAACGGTTCGTAGTTATATTCATCGACGGCCAAGCCCTCGGCGACGCGATTGCCCCAATCCAGTGCGAGATTCTCTACAATATCTTTATATAAAGCGGCTTCTTTCGGGCTGTGGAGTTCCGGGAAAAGAACGCACTCTATACTTTGGAGGGTGTTGTATCTCGGTTTCTCGGTAAACCCTCCGAAGATCTTGTTGACCGTGCTGATAGGCACACCCGACTTCTCTGAAATCATTTCGTTGGTATATCCGAGTTCTTTTTTCCTTTCTATCAAGTCTGAAATCTTCATTCGATGCCTCTTTCCAAAAACTATCCATTTGTTGTGTTATGTCCAAATTATATCCATTTACTGTCCAAAATCAAGTCGTTTTTGATAATTTTTAATGAAAAGAGGCGAGCATCTGATTTCATAACACTTCGCCTCTTGATTGTTAATTAGTATTTGTCGACGCGAGTGACGCTTCCTTCTTCGATGCGGAAGAGAGTGCCTCCCTGCAGGGCGCTTCGGACTTCGTCCGCGAGCTCCGCCGACGTGATGAAGAGCTGGACATCGTCTATCTCGCTGATCAGGAATCTCTGGCGTCCCGGGTCCAGCTCTGAGAGAACGTCGTCGAGCAGCAGCACGGGCGCCTCGCCCAGTATCTGCCTCGCGATTCTGATCTCTGCGAATTTCAGCGAGAGCGCGATAGTGCGCTGCTGGCCCTGCGATCCGAACTTCCTCGCATCGTTTCCGTTTATATAGAATTCGATGTCGTCTCGATGCGGTCCGAGCGTCGCACTTCCGTTATATATATCTCTGTCTCTGTTGTTCCTTATCTGGCTGTACAGAATATCTCTTCCCTCGGATGCGGTCACATATTTGCAGGCTGTCTTATATTTAATCTCTAAACTCTCCCTGCCGTCGGAGATATTCCTCATTATCTCTGCAGCTTCTTCCGAGAGCATCTCGACAAACTCCATACGGTATCTGATAAGCTCGTATCCCGCATCGGCAATCTGTCTGTCGTAAACATCGAGCAGATCCTCGTTGTATCTGCGGGAATTGTCGTACGGATTCCTGTCGGCATCTTTCGCTCCGGCTTCTCCGGCTTGTGCACCAACGGAAGCATTCGATCCTTTGGCGTAATCCGGCGATACGTCATTGAGACTTAAGTTGTCGGCGCGCGTGAAGGTCTTCTTCTTTACATTAAAGAAGCCCTTCAGCAGTGCGTTCTTTTCCTTAAGTGCCTCGTTGTAGCGACGCAACTGCTCATAATACCGCGGCCTCATCTGCGAAAGCTCGCGGTTTATGAACGCGCGCCTTTTCTCCGGACTATCTTTAATAATCCGAAGGTCATCCGGCGTAAACACAATCACAACGACGGTGTTAAGAAGGTCCGCCGTCTTCTTAACGACTTTGCCGTCCTTCTTAATCATCTTCTTACCGTCAGATCTGATCGTGATGCTTACGTTCTTATCTATATCCTCGCTGCTTATATCCGCACTCACGCGGCAGTTTTGCTCTCCGAAGAGTATCATGTCGGATGAGTTGTTCGTCCTGAATGACCTGGCAAACGCCGTGAGGTATATAGCCTCGACTAGATTCGTTTTGCCCTGAGCATTCTCTCCGACGATAAGATTACGCCTCTCGTCGAACTCGACCTCGAGGTTTTTATAATTTCTGAAATTTTCAAGTACCAATCCGTTTATCTTCATGCCCCAATATTAACATATATTTGCGCACTATACTTACTTCTTGAGTTTTATATGGCTTACAAAAATGGTACAATTAGCGGGCAAAATATATTTTGTATAGAAACGGAGAAAGAAATGAACAATAAAAGAGGCGGTGTTGGTGCCAAAATTCTGCTCGTGCTTTTCCTAATGCTCCTTGCTGCAGGCGGCGGTGCATACGGATTCAGTGTATTTGACGGTAAAATGGCCGTTCGCGACGCACAGAAGATCATAAAGGATGTCGAAATAGGAGACTACGATACCGAAGAGGCAACCCAGATTCAGGGCTACATTGACAATGTAGATAAAGATCTCGCCACAGCCAAAAGCCGTAAAGAAGTTTACGAGATAATGGAAGAGTTCAAGGAGGATGTCTCCAAGGTTAAGACCAAGACTCAGAAAGAACTCGAAGCTGCACGCAAAGAAGCCGAGGAAGCCAGACAGGCCAATCAGAACAACCAGAATAATAACAACAGCAATAGCAACACCGATGGTAGTAACGGCACGGACAACACTTCCGGGTTCAATACTGAAAACAGCCAGAACGGAGACAGCGGCAGCGGCTACAAGAGCAATAATCTCAGTGGCAGCCAGGAAGAGGAAGAGTCCAACGGTATTCTTAACAATTTCTTCGGCGGTTGATTAGTTTGAGTTGCGCTCAGATTCTTTGGAGATTTTAGTTATGCCTATTATTAAAGGAAGAGAAAAAAATATTGCACTTATTGTCATATTTATCATGCTTTGTGCTACATTTACTTCCTGCGTCAGCAAGCCGGCCACCGTCGAGGAATTGATAAACAGCAATAAGGAGATTGCAGAGGAACTCACAAGCTCCCACGATAATTCCGGTATGACCACTGAGATTAAGGACAATGAAATCATTTATTCATATGATTTGTCCGGAGTTGAGGGTGCTACCGAGGAGAATCTTAAAGAAAAATCGATGCTGAAGATTCTGAATTCCACACTGGACGGTCAGGCGGATTCCTTCACTAATGTGTGCAAACAGATCGAAGAAGAGTCGGAGATAAGCGGAGTCACCGCAACCGTCAACTACACATACAACGGTGAAGTCCTTGCTACGAAGACCTTCTCCTCCGCCGGCGAGGTGGATAACGCAGAAGCAGAAAACGAATAGTCAGAGCCATACATAAGAGGACGGATTGCTTACGAATCCGTCCTCTGCATATTTTTATCTCTTTCTCTCGATTACAACCTTGCGATACGGATCTTTGCCTTCGCTTCTCGTGATGACTCCCTGATGAGCCTGCAGTGTGCAGTGGATTACTTTTCTCTCATACGGATTCATCGGTTCGAGCGTAACAGGTCTGCCGTTTCTCTCAACTTTGCCCGCAAGTCTGTTTGCGAGATTGATGAGAGTCTTTTCTCTCTTGGATCTGTAGTTCTCTGCATCGAGTACAACTCTGATATATTTGTCAGCTTCCTTATTTACAACATAGCTGGCGAGGCACTGAACCGCATCGAGTGTTGATCCTCTCTTGCCGATGATGGTGCCTGTGTCCTTACCTGTGATTTCCACGAAGACGATGTCTTCTCCGGTTTTAACCGTGAAATCCAGGTCGAGTCCCATCTGCTCTGCGATATCTCTGAGGAAAGTCTCTACTACATGTCCCTCTGCAGGGTCCATCTTCTTAACTTCCTCCAGCTGGTTGTCCTCGATGGACAGACTGTATTTCTTGCGGTTTCTTTTACCCTTCTTTTCGCTTTTTCTTTCCTTTGCATGAAGCGCTTCTGCTGCCTCTGCATCGGCTGTTTCTTCTGCTTCGAACTTGTCATACTCTGCTCTTACTTCATCCGGAAGCTGCTGCGATGTGTTCTCCGGAAGTCCTGCGAGTATGGCATCTATGTCGTCAAATGTTGCTTTCTCTTTTGGTTCGTCGGCACTTTCCTTGATGCTGACTTTTACTTTTGCAAGTTTGGAGCCGATTCCGAGGAAACCGCTCGATGATTCTTCAAGTATTTCCACCTCTACTTCGTCTCTATCGGCTTTGAGGTCTTTGAGCGCAAGCTCTACTGCGGTTTCAACATCGACGCCCCATTTTTCTGTCGATTTCATTTACTGTAAACTCCCTTTCATTCTGGCTCTCTTCTTCCTGGCGAGTTCTTTCTCCGCTCTTTCGACGAGCTTTTTCTGTGCTTTTTCTTCATTTATCTGCTCTCTTATCTTATTGATGCGAAGGTTGAAGAATATCTGCATAATCTGTCCGCCGGCCCAATAAATAGCCAAGCCTGC
>JAFREV010000130.1 GCA_017434685.1 Mogibacterium sp. | reverse complement strand
CCGGCACAAGGTTTGGGCGGCTGCTGATGTCTGCCACCTACACAATTAGGTAGTCCGCGCCGGAGGCAAAGACGCAGAAGTCCACTCGCGAGGCGCCGGCGTCTTTCAGCACCGCTGCGGCCTCGTCGAGGGTGGCGCCCGTGGTGAAGATGTCGTCTATTATCAGTATCCTCGCACCCTGCACGAGTCTTTCTCTTCCATTCATGATTCCAAATGCGCCCTGTATATTGGATCTCCTCTCGGCAGGTCCGAGTCCTTTCATGGCACCGGTCTCTTTAGTTCGGACCAGTAGTTTCGCGTCCATTGCGAGCCCCGATCTTTCGGAAAAATCCTTCGCTATCAGTTCTGCCTGATTAAAGCCTCTCGTGTTCTTTCTTCTTTTATGTATGGGGATGGGAATCACCAAATCGTATGTAAGCGCAAGTCCATCCTCACCGAATTCAGCTGCCATGCGGTCATATATTATCTCTCCCATCGCAAGACCAATATCGCCTCTCGATGCGTACTTCAGTTCATACAATAGGTTTTTTTCGTGCATACCATACTCGGCACAGGCATAGCCTCTGTCGAAATAATGCTCATGAGATCTGCAATAAAAACAGACCTCTCCCGGGTCTGTTTCTGACATGACTTTGCCGCATTTGGTGCAGATCCTTCCGCTGACCCACTTGATGTCTCTCATACAGTCGTTGCAAAGCCCGTATGTTCTGCTGTCATCGGTGATTTTGCCGCAGCAGTTGCAATATAAACCGGGTGGGTACAGCATGTCCAATATTTCATTTGCAATCAGCCTGCCCCATGTACCCATACTCTGTCCCTAGTCCTTTTCCACATCGAGTCCGAATTCGGCAGGCATGAATCTCGGGCATACGTTTTCGTCTGTCACTATGACAGCCGCAGCAAGGCGCGCTCCTATATCACAGGCCTCCTCCAATGTCTTCCCGTATGTAAGGCCGATGGTAACTCCCGCAAAGAAAGCATCTCCGCAACCGGTCGTATCCATAGCATCTACCTTAGGCGCAGGGCAATATCCGGATTGTCCGTCAAGCTCCGCATATGCAGCTCCGTGTTCACCGAGCGTTACGACCATAGACGGGATATTTGCCTGCTCGATTTTCTTGGCTACAAGAGCCGCCATGTCTTTAGGTTTTACATCATCGTAGTCCTCGGAAAAGAGCAGCCCGGCCTCCTGTTTGTTGCACACCATGCAATCTATATTCTTAAGGAGATCTCGTCTCTCCATCGCGATAGACATGTTCGAGACCACTCCGTAGATTTTCTTTTTATGCTTCTTTGCTAGTTCAATAGTCTTCTTTAGTATCGGAACTTCGATATCGAATTCGATGGCAATACTGTCGGCGTTTGAAACAATCTCATCGCCTTTGTCTTCCAGGATATCAAGGATTCTCGAGAGGTCCGGTCTCTTTGAAATCGAGCCTACGACATCTCCGCCGTTATCGAAGACTGCAAGCCATGTTCCGAGCCCGTCTTCCGTCCTCTTTACATAGTCCATATTGCAGCGGTGTCTTTTGAGTTTGTCGATTACATCAGTGCTAATACTTCTCTTATCGAGGACGGTAATAAAGGTCGGTCTCAGCTCGACATTCGCTATGTCCTCAACAATATTACGTCCCACGCCGCCGTGAGTCTCAACAACAAATCCCGCGTTGCGACCCGTCGGAATGTATTGCGAATACGGATAGCCTTTGATGTCTACAAAAGCCGCTCCGATTACTACTATACCTGTATCAATCTTCTTTGCTTTAGCACTCATAATATCCCTCCGTCTAAAACTCTGAGTCGGTATGCAAGTCCCGTATACCTTTCGTCTCCTTCGTCGTTTGCTATCATCTGAGCTACGCGTCTAGCATCACCCACGATGATTACCAACCTCTTCCCCCTCGTGACCGCTGTGTACAGAAGATTTCTTGTCATCAGCATAGGCGCAAAACTGTACGCCGGTATTATAACAGCCGGAAACTCCGATCCTTGGCTCTTATGAACCGTAATCGCATACGCGAGATCAATCTCTTCAAACATCTCTCCTGCGTAAGTGACAATTCTGTCATCCATACGAACCGTCATACTCTTGTCTCCGATATTTATTTCCTCAACAACTCCCATATCGCCGTTGAAGATGCCCTCGCCCTCGGTCTTGAAATAATCGGTGCGCCACTCCGCGCTGTAGTTGTTTCGAAGCTGCATCACCTTATCTCCGATGCGGAAAGTTCTGGCACCAACCTTAAGTTCTGTCTCATCATCATCTGCCGGATTGATTACATCCTGAAGTATGCTGTTTAAGTTCGGAGCTCCAAGCACTCCTCTCTTGGTCGGTGTCAGCACCTGAATATCTGCGGAGGATCCGATAAAATCGAAAGCTCTTTCGAGCCTGCCGCCCATATAGTCTTTGATGGCCTCGAGTATCTCTTCTTCTCCGTTTTTACCTATTATATAGAAACCGTTGCCGCTGACCTGCTCAGGATACTCTCCATCATTAATCTGATGCGAAGCTGAAACAATGCCGCTGTCTTCTTCCTGCCTGTGAATCTCCCTGAGCCTGGTGACAGGGATAAACTCGGATGCAATCATGTCTTTTAAAACATTGCCCGCACCGACCGGCGGAAGCTGGTCTGCATCTCCCGTGAATATCAGACGGGTACCGTCCTTGACTGCTTTAAGAAGACCGTCCATCAGCATGAGGTCTATCATCGATGCCTCATCGACTATTATCACATCTTGCTCGAGAGGGTTCTCCTCATCTCTACCGAATGTCAGAATCTCCTCATCGTCTGACCATACGAACTCGAGCATGCGGTGTATGGTCATGGCAGGAACTCCCGATGCCTCTTCCATTCGCTTTGCCGCACGGCCTGTCGGAGCCGCCAAAGCGAAACTCATATCAAGGAACTCAAATATCTTTACCAATGTATTAATAATGGTAGTCTTTCCTGTTCCCGGGCCGCCGGTTATGATGCTTATATTGTTATCCAAGCAGGATTTGACCGCCTCTATCTGCTCGGTCGAAAGGCTGACTCCCGCATCCCGCCTTCTTATATTCTCTTCCGCACCTTCTATCAGGTGATCAAATTCACCGCGGATAGGATGAGCATTTGCTTCTTTAATTCTCCTCAGAGCATGTGCTACTCTCTGCTCTGCGTGGTAGTATCCATAGAGATAGATGACCGGAATATCGTCTACGCTGTCCTCTTCGAGTTCGCCGGCAAATATCATATCGCGAAGAGACTCCCTAACCTTGTCTCTCGAAACATCCAGAACTTCCGCAACTTCGTCCACGAGTCTCTCCTCGGGCATGAGCGTGCTGCCGGATACCGCCCAGTCTCTGAGGCAGAACCTGATGCCGCTTTCTATCCTTACACTGCTCTCGGGTTCTATTCCGAGCCTGCTCGCGAGCTTATCCGCTTTGTCAAAATTAATACCGCGTATGTCCTCTGCGAGTATGTACGGATTATCCTTTACGACAGACACTGAATCTGTCCCGTATATCTTATATATTTTAACCGCCTCGCTCATCTCGATACCGAGTTCTCGCAGTTCGAGCGATACCGCGGCGAACTCACGAGACTCCCCAAACGACTCGCTTATCTTAGCAAGCGATTTAGGTCCTATACCGCTGATGGAAAGCAGCCTCTCAGGGGCCTCTTCAATCACCGTCAAAGTTTCCTCTCCGAACGCCTCCACCAAAAGCTTAGCGGTTTTCGGGCCTATCCCGCGTATATTCCCTGCTTCGAGAAACTCGAGTATGGCGTCCTCTCCCTCCGGCATCACTTCCTCATATGAAGTAAAGGAAAATTGCTCACCGTACTTTTTGTGTATGGTGAATTCTCCCTCGAGTTTGTACGACGCTCCGGTCCTCGGCTCAGCAAAAGAACCGGCTATACGAAATGAACCGTCATCTGCATCCAGAATCGCCACTGTATAGCCGTTCTCGGAATTATTAAAAATAATCTTTCCAAGTTTGCCTTTCTGTTGCATTAAAATGTTCTTTTATATAATTTCCTGTTATCCAATGTATAAACTCTGTCGCTGAATTCGCCCGGTTCGACATTGTCAAGCGCCTGCTCGCAGTCGAACATCTTGGCATCCGTCATATCCAGATAATGAAGCATCTCTGCCTCCGGGAAAAGAGGTTTTTTCGGGCTTCCGAACTCAGGCTCGTAGTGATGGCTCAGCGACATATGCTGCATCATAATGCATTTCTCGTCATCAATGCCTAGTTCCTTGCACCTCTCTCCTATGATGGCAACGCCCATAACGAGGTGACCGAGCATTTTACCCTCGAGCGTGTAGTCCTCCACAACACCGTTCTGATCTGAATTCAGTTCGTTGAGTTTTTCGATATCATGAAGTGCCACACCGGCAAGCAGGAGGTCCTTATTAAGATTGGTATATACCTCGCAGGCCCTCTCTCCCATCATCATCATTCTCTTGACGTGGTACAGTAGCCCTCCGTACTCCGCATGGTGATTGCTCATAGCCGCAGGATAATACAAAAGCCTTTCTTTGTTCTCCTCATAAAAGCTCAGGCAAAGCTTCTTAAAATCCTCGTCCTCAAAAGCCTCTATCCTGGATATGATGTAATCATACATATCAGAAGTCTTCTCAGGTGCAGCCTTAAAGATGTCTGCCCTATCGTAGGTTCCCTCTTTCGCCTGGCCTATGATTGCGTCGAGCACAAGTTGTTTTTTGCCCATATACTCATTGCATCTGCCGCCGACCGTGATGACCATCCCGGTTTTAATCTTACTGAACCTTGTAACCTCATCCGGAGTCAGCGACCATTTGACCGCCTGTATCTCTCCCGTAGCATCCGCAAGCGTCAAGTAAAGATGTTTCTTGTTATTATTTCCATCTCTGATATCCGTATTTCTGACAAGGAACCTGTCCTCGAGGTGGTGCGAATCATCTGCCTTTAAGTCTTTTACATAGTATTGTTTCATATTCTTCTCCTTGTTAATTCTTTCCCTGATATTCTATCATAGAACATTGATGTGGTATACTGAATACACCACGCAAAAACCTCACTTTTGCGCACTTTTTCGAACTTCATTCGGGAGGTTATGTCCATGGAATTTGATGCTAAAAAGGCCACTGAAGCCACTGTTAAATGGATAAGAGACTGGTTTGAAATAAACGGACCCGGCTGTAATGCAATAGTCGGAATAAGCGGAGGTAAAGACAGCTCTATCGCAGCTGCCCTTTGCGCTGAGGCCCTCGGCTCAGACAGAGTCGTAGGCGTAATGATGCCGAATGGCGACCAAAGCGACATTGATATGGCAGAGCTTCTCGTAAATCATCTCGGAATCGAGCACTATATCATCAACATCAAAGACGCTTTTGATTCCATCATCAGAGAACTTGGCGATTCCGGCATAGAAGTTTCCAAGGATACAACTATCAATCTCCCGCCTCGCCTTCGTATGTCCACCCTTTACGCAGTGGGGCAGAGCCGCAACGGCAGAGTCGTAAACACCTGCAACCTTTCAGAGGACTGGGTCGGTTACTCCACCAGATACGGCGATTCGGTAGGTGACTTCTCCCCTATGTCCTGCTTTACAACTGCGGAGATAAGGGCTATGGGCAGATACATCGGTCTTCCTTCCGCACTCGTGGATAAGGTTCCGACTGACGGTCTCTCCGGAATGAGCGATGAGGAAAAACTCGGCTTTACATACGAGGTCCTTGACAGATACATACGCACGGGCGAAATAGAAGATCCGGCGACCAAAGAACGCATAGATATGCTTCATAAAAAGAACCTCTTCAAATTGAGGTTCATGGACTGCTTCAAATATGACGGCGTCGAAGTAAAAGCCGACGAATGAAGAAATCCTTGAATTCCGGTTTTAGGATTAAGAATTCAAACCTGTAATTATGATTTAAAATATAGAATACTTAAAACGAAAAACACCGAGAAATCGGTGTTTTTTTATTTGGCTCTGCCGATTATTGCTGTCTTTCTTTGGCTCTGTCGAATGCCAAGTTTTGTTTTCCTATTTTTTCCTTTATTCTATTCTGTCCAGAACCGTCTCGTAGCCGCCTTCTCCGTAATTCAGGCATTTGTTGACGCGGCTTATGGTCGCGG
>JAFREV010000129.1 GCA_017434685.1 Mogibacterium sp. | reverse complement strand
GCCAGAAGGCAAATCTTGAAGATCAGGAAGTCGCTCTTATAGCAAAGGAAGCCGAGACTGAAGAACTCAAGAAAAAATATCAGGCCGAGGCAGACAAACTCCATGAGTTAGAAGAACAGATGGAGGCTGAGGCTGCTGCAATGGCGGCTGAGGCAGCAGCACTGCAGGCTGAGGCTGAGCGTATGATTATAGAGTCCGGAGGAGATATCAAGGTTTCGCCGGGCAATTACCAGTGGCCGACGAGATCCAACTACATTATTACATCTAATTACGGCTGGAGAATTTGCCCGTTCCACGGGAGAGAGTTCCACAACGGACTCGATGTGTGTCTTACAAACGGAACCAACGGTTCTCCTGTATATGCCATCGCGGACGGATATGTGACCAGGGCTTCGTGGTACGGCGGATACGGAAACTGCGTAACATATTCTGTAGGAGGCGGATACACCGTTCTATGCGGACATCTCAGCGGATATAATTGCAGCAAAGGTCAGGTCGTAAAAAAAGGACAGGTAATCGGGTACATTGGAAGCACGGGCAACTCCACCGGACCGCATCTTCATTTCACGGTCTTCAAGGGCGGAGATTCCGTTAATCCGTTCTCGCTGTACTGATTTGGAGGACAGTCTGATTTTGCAGGATTATTCAAGGAAGACACAAATGAATAATGCCATACCAAGCAAGGTTCTCGAAATAATAAAAGCAAGAGGAATAAGAGATGAGGACCTCGAGGAGTTTCTCGCTCCGAAGCCGAGACTGGCATATGATCCATTCCTTCTCAGTAATATGAGAAAGGGAGTGGATTTATTGCTCAAAAACATCGACGAGGATAAGAATATAGTCATATACGGAGATTATGATGTGGATGGCATCACATCCACGGCTCTTTTGATGAAGGTACTATCCTGCCTGACGGATAAAGTGAACTATTATATACCGTCGAGAATAGATGAGGGCTACGGCCTTAACATGGATGCCATCGATCGCATCAAGGCAAGCGGCGGGGAATTTATAGTCACCGTCGACTGTGGCTCGGTATCAAAAGAAGAGACCGCTTATGCCCACAGTCTCGGAATAGAAACACTGGTAACCGATCACCACAACATCTCCGATGTTACAGCGGAGGGCATAGTGATTAACCCGAGACTTCCCGAAGACGGATATCCGTTCAAAGGATTGGCGGGAGTCGGAGTTGCGTATAAACTTGCTCTTGCGATTTCAAGAATCAGAGAAATACCCAAATCTGTTATGGCGGAAATGGTAGAGCTTGCCACGGTGGGAACCATAGCGGACATCATGCCTATGCTCGATGAAAACAGGACTATCGTAAAGGTCGGGCTCAGGAGCATTCATCTGGGATGCAGGAACAAAGGCCTGCGGGAACTGATAGACAGATCTTCTCTTGACTATAAAACATTAAAGGCATCGGACATTTCGTTTGGCATAGCGCCCAAGATAAATGCTTCGGGCAGGATGGGCGATGCAACTCTCGGAGTCAGACTCCTTTTGTCAGACGATGAGCAGGAAATCAGAGATTGCTGCAATGCATTGCTGGACGCCAACAGAGAGAGAAGAAGGCTTCAAGATGAGGCTTTTAAAAAGGGACTCTCGATGGTTGATTCAGAGATGGACAAAGGAGACTTCCTGATTCTTGAGATAAACGATTCTCACGAAGGGGTCCTCGGAATAGTGGCTGGGCGCATCAGAGAACAGGTGAACAGGCCTGTTGTGGTTGTGTCTCGCGGTGACGGTACCTACAAAGGCACGGGAAGGTCGATCCCAGGGGTGGATCTTTTCTCCATGCTGGATAAATACAGAAGTGAATTCATCAGTTTCGGCGGCCACAGTGCGGCCTGCGGTTTTACAATAGAAGCTGATAAAATAGACCGTCTGAAAGAAAACCTTAATAATGATATGGCTGAAGCGAGCAAGGCCAATCCGGATATACTTGAGTTCAATTATGACTACGATGCGGATATAGGGTCAGAAGATATAGATATCGGTCTCGCTGAGGCACTTGAGTTGCTTGAGCCTTGCGGCAAGGAAAACGAAATGCCGATGTTCCTGGTCAGAAATGCGCATATTACAGGCTGGAGATTTCTCAGAGACGAAGATAAAATGGCTAAGTTCTCAATCAGAAGAGAGGATGGCACATATATAGATGCTGTTATTTTCAGCGGCGCGGCCGATGCATATGAGGAAGTATCGAGAGGGCCGGTTGATGTAATAGGAAGTATAGAGAAGAATGTCTGGAGGGATGAGGCCAAAGTGCAAGTCGTAGTCAGGCATATATTACCCGGAGGGAGTCTCTGAAAAGACATGATAATGGAAGAAGACAAAAACAAAGAATTAAATACACAGGGGCACGATCCTGACAAAGAGTTCTCTCCTAAGACCAAAAAGCGTATATTCTTCATTCTCGGAGTTATATGCACGCTGGCGTTTCTCGGGCTGGTTTACAGTGTCCAGAATTTCGGCAGATTCGTGAGTCAGCGTGATTACGAATACTATAAAGAACTCGAAGACAATTACGGCAAATATAATACTATTTTGGAGATGATAGGCGAGGACCCTCTCGTGGAAACACCGCCTGAGGCGATAGATGATGCGAAACTAAAGGAACTCGTTGCAAGCATAGGAGATCCGTATGCCGAGTATTATACAAAAGAGGAATATGATCAATTCCTGAAACACTACAGCGGCGAATATGTGGGGATAGGAATCGGAGTCAAAGATGAGGATGACAAGGTCGTTATTAAATCTGTATTTGAAGGAGGTCCTGCATACGATGCGGGTGTTCAGGCTGAAGATATAATCATATCCGTAAACGGAGAAAAACCAAAAGACAGCGATGATGCCGTGAGTCTAATCGCCGGCGAATCCGGGGGACTGGTGGAACTAAAAGTGCTTCGCGGAGACGAAGAACTCGAGTTTTCGATGAACAGGACCAAGATAGAAGAAGAAAGTGTCAAATACAGACAACTTGAAGAGGCTCCGGGAGTGGGATATATACAAATCACTTCATTCATAAAAGGCACAGCGTCGGATTTCAAACTCGCCGTGCGTGATCTTAAAAATGAAGGCTGTGATAAATTTGTAAT
>JAFREV010000128.1 GCA_017434685.1 Mogibacterium sp. | reverse complement strand
GTACTATCTGGTCTTGTCGGATATGAAGAACAGAAAGAGACATTGGTGGCCAATACTGAAGCCTTCTTGAAGGGACTGCCTGCCAACAATGTTCTTCTGTACGGAGACAGCGGCACGGGCAAATCCACGAGCATACACGCTCTCATACGGGAGTATTACTCGAGCGGACTGAGGATGATAGACTTGCCGAAGTCAGACAGGAAGAGACTGCCGGAACTTCTGCCGGAGATTAAAAAACGCAATTATAAATTCATCATATTCATGGACGACCTCTCGTTCGAAGAAGATGAGAGCGAATACAAGGAATTAAAGGCTATGCTCGAGGGTGCTCTCGAGTCACGCGAGGAGAATATACTGATCTATGCCACATCAAACCGCAGGCACCTGGTTCGCGAGGTATGGAAGGACAGAAACGATATAGAGCACGACCAGGATGTTCACCGCTCAGACACCATGGAGGAAAAACTATCCCTTGCAGGCAGGTTCGGAGTTACGATCTACTACGGCAAACCTGATTACAAGGAATACATGAACATAGTCACCGTCCTTGCTGATAGAAAGGGGCTGGATATAAGCGAGTCTGAGCTTGCCGACGAGGCCAGGAAGTGGTCACTTCGACAGGGAAGTACATCGGGACGAACGGCAAGTCAGCTTATTAAATGGCTCAAGGGAAGATAAAGAAGAAGGGATAAAAGCTAATGTCAAAGGGAAATAAATTGTCGCTCGATAAGGTATATCAGGCGTCATTCACATTAAAGGAAGTTGCAAGAAAGACAGACTTGATATATTCACCGCATTTCAGCGGCAAGAATCAGGTCTATCTGAAGACCGAGAATCTGCAGGTAACCGGAAGTTTTAAGCTCAGAGGTGCATATTATAAAATCAGCACTCTGAGTGACGAGGAAAAGAAAGCCGGTATAGTCGCATGCAGCGCGGGCAACCACGCGCAAGGCGTGTCTCTAGCGGCAGAGAGAATGGGCATCAAAGCCACTATCTGCATGCCTGACGGTGCGCCTATCAGCAAAGTCCAGGCCACTAAGTCTTACGGAGCCGATGTGGAACTCGTCAAAGGAACTTATGACGATGCACATGCGTTTGCCGCAAAACTCTGTGAGGAGAGAAATGCCACGTTCATTCATCCTTTCGATGATCCCGATGTAATCGCCGGTCAGGGAACAATAGGACTTGAGATACTCGAGCAACTTGACAATGTCGATGCTATTGTTGTGCCTATAGGTGGCGGCGGGCTGGTATCCGGAGTAGCGTATACCGCAAAGAAATTAAAACCCAGAATTAAAGTTTACGGCGTTCAGGCTAAGGAAGCGGCCAGCATGGCAGACAGCCTTAAACAGGATGAGCAGATAACATTAGCTACGGTTAAAACCTTTGCTGATGGAATTGCCGTCAAGCATCCCGGAGACCTCACTTTTGAACTCATTAAGAAATATGTGGACGAAGTCATAACCGTCTCAGAGGATGAGATTGCCGCGGCAATACTCGCACTGATAGAGAAACAGAAGCTCATAGCCGAGGGAGCCGGCGCGGTCGCAGTTGCAGCCGTAATGTTCGATAAGATTCCGATTGAAGGAAAGAATGTGGTTTGTCTTGTATCCGGAGGAAACATCGATGTAAATATTCTGTCAAGGGTTATCACAAGAGGACTGGTGACAAGCGGCAGAAATGCATCGCTTCAGATAGCTCTCGAAGATAAGCCGGGACAGCTTGTGGATGTTTCGAGCATAATAGCAAGCTGCGGAGCCAATGTAATCGGAGTGCACTACGGCCACTCGGATGCAAATACCGCGGTAACAAGCTGCGTGCTGACTCTTGAAATCGAGACAAGAAATTTCGAGCAGATCGAAGAGATAAGAAAGACTCTGAGCGACAGGGGATTCAAACTGGTATAGAAAGACTGTGAGTTCTCTTTTACAGTCTTATCAATGAATATAGGAGATTATATTATGGGATTCAATTATTCAATAACAAAGACTTCAACACCTAAGGAAAAACCGGACGAGAAGCATCTCGGCTTCGGAAAGTACTATACGGACCATATGTTCATGATGGACTATGATGAGGAAAACGGCTGGCATAACGGCCGCGTGGTGCCTTACGGCAACATCAGTCTGGATCCTGCAGCATGCACTCTTCACTACGCACAGATGTCTTTTGAAGGACTTAAGGCATACAGAAGACCAGACGGCAAAGTCAATCTGTTCAGACCTGACATGAACGCAAAGAGACTTGTCAAATCAAATGAGAGACTGTGCATACCTCCAATCGATGAAGATATGTTTATCGAAGCCGTAAAACTCATCGTTGCAATGGACGAGGACTGGGTTCCGAGCGAGCCGGGTACATCGCTTTACATCCGTCCGTTCATAATTTCGCCTGAGGTGAGCATGGCGGTTCATCCGGCAAAGGAGTACACATTCATAATCATTCTGACTCCGGTTGCCGCATATTACGAGGCCAACAACGACGGTCTTACTGCAAGCCATATCTGGGTCGAGGAGGAATTCATCAGAGCTGCTGTGGGCGGCACGGGATTTGCCAAATGCGGTGGAAACTACTCATGTGGCATGATAGCTTCCACAGAGGCACAGAAACAGGGCTACGATGAGGTGCTCTGGCTCGATGCCAAAGAGCACAAATACGTTGAGGAAGTCGGAACTTCAAATGCTTTCTTCTTGATTGGAGATACCGTTGTTACTTCTTCTCTTACCGGTTCCATACTTCCGGGAGTGACCAGGGACAGCTGCATACAGCTCCTCAAAAAGTGGGGATACAAGGTTGAAGAGAGACGCCTCCCTCTCGAAGAAGTGCTTGAGGCTGCCAAGACAGGAGAACTCAAAGAGGCATGGGCTACGGGGACGGCATGTGTGGTTTCCCCTATAGGAGTACTCAGGTTCAGAGGAGAAGATCATCCTGTCAACGGAGATAAGGTCGGAGAACTCAGCCAGAGACTCTACGACTCAATTTACGGTATGCAGACAGGCATCATAGAGCCTGAAATGGACGGCTGGGTAATCACACTGTAATAAAAGAATGACACACGAAGAAAGCC
>JAFREV010000127.1 GCA_017434685.1 Mogibacterium sp. | reverse complement strand
CGAGGGTCTTTTTAACCCTCTTGATGTAGCGTCTGTTCACAAGTACGGAGATTATGGAAGCGTATGTGCTCGGACGTCCGATGTTTTTCTCCTCCATCTCCTTTACAAGAGCTGCCTCTGTATATCTTCCAGGAGGCTGAGTGAATTTCTGCTCCGTTATGAGTTTTTCAAGATCCAGCACTTCTCCCTCGGTCAGTTTAGGAATATTGACTTCGTTGTCATTGGATGAAGTCTTGTATACCTTGCGCCAGCCATCGAATGTCATGCGAGAGCCAGTGGCCTTGAACTCATATCTGCCGTTTTCTATCAGCACTGCCAGTGTGTCAAACTGTGCGGCTGCCATCTGAGACGCAACAAAACGCCTCCAGATAAGGTCATAAAGCTTGAACTGATCCGGTGTGAGTGAATCTCTTATCTTTTCAGGCTCAAGCGTGACATCAGAAGGTCTTATGGCCTCATGAGCATCCTGCATGGCCTTGTTTTTATTTGCAAAGAAATTGTTTCCGGCATACTCAGGCCCGAATGTTTCTTTAAGATATGCATTTGCAGCTGCCCTGGCCTGATCGGACACTCTGACGGAGTCCGTTCTGAGGTAAGTGATAAGACCTCTTGCTCCGATACCTTTGAGGCTTATTCCTTCGTAAAGCTGCTGGGCAACCTGCATGGTTTTGCTGGTCTGGAAGCCGAGTTTGATTGACGCATCCTGCTGAAGACTCGATGTCGTAAATGGTGCGTATGGCTTGGTCTGACGTTTGCCTTCTTTGATGGACGATACTTTATAGCTGCCTTTATCAAGTTCTGCCTTGATGGCATTGGTCTCGTCCTCGGATTTTACTTCTGCTTTCTTTCCGTCTATCTTGGAAAGATCTGCAATGAATTCATTTCCGAAATCCGCTGCGATGTACCAGTATTCCTCGGGGATGAAGTTCTGTATTTCGATCTCCCTGTCACAGATGAGCTTAAGAGCAGCCGACTGCACTCTTCCGGCAGAAAGACCTCTTGCGACTTTCTTCCAGAGCAGCGGGCTTATCTGGTAGCCCACGAGCCTGTCGAGCACTCTTCTGGCCTGCTGCGCGTCCACGAGTTTGCCGTCGATTGCCCTCGGCTCTTTGATAGCAGCCTGGACTGTCTGCTTGTTGATTTCATTAAACATAATGCGGCACTCATCTTCGGGTTTAAGATCCAGAAGATGTGCAAGATGCCACGAAATAGCTTCTCCCTCGCGGTCCGGGTCGGTTGCGAGCAGGACTTTATCTGCAGCTGCCGCTTCCTTCTTTATTTCTTTTATGGTGTCGCCTTTTCCGCGGATGTTTATGTACTCCGGCTCGAAGTTGTTTTCGACACTCACACCCAGGCGGCTCTTCGGCAGGTCTCTGACGTGACCGACTGAAGCTATTACTTTATATTTGCTTCCGAGATATTTGCCTATGACTTTGGCCTTGGACGGAGACTCCACGATGAGGAGGGTTTTGCCCTTTGCCGAAGCTGACTTGGTTTTTGCAGTTTTCTTCTTTGCTGTGCTTTTTCTTGTAGCTGTAGCCATTAATAACCTCTTGGATATATATTTTTTGTCTTCATATATATTGTAGACTTTTTACAATTTGAAAATTTAGCATAAAGTCTTCCATATATGCAAGCCTAACTTGAAATGTATATGCGGCCGGCGTAGGTTTCCGTGAGACCTTTTATCTCCATTACGGTGGCGACGGCGTTGATAAGCGATGCGCTCTTTCCCGTCTCCTGCACTATCTCATCCACCGTGGCGCCTCCCATTTTTGTCAGGGCTTCGTAAATAATAAGCTCATCACCTGCAAGATTTACAGAAGTGCTGCTTTTTCTCCCTGATGCGCTGCCGAGGCCAAGGTCGCGTATGAGGTCATCCACAAGAACCAGTGGCATCGCGCCGTCTCTTATCAGCAGATTGCAGCCTATACTGAACTGGCTGTTGATGGGTCCCGGAACTGCATAAACGGTCCTTCCCTGCTGCGCCGCATGATTGGATGTGATGAGAGTTCCGCTGTTCATTCCGGCCTCCACCACCACGACAGCATCCGAAAGACCGCTTATTATCCTGTTTCTCGCAGGGAAAGTATGTGCCTGCGCGGGAAAAGTCGGCTCATATTCGCTGACCACCAGACCTCCCGCATCCAGTCCTCTCATCATAAGATTTTTATTTCTCTGAGGTCCCATGACCTCAATGCCGCCTCCGAGAACGCCTATCACCCTGCCGTCTGCATCCAGTGCTCCTTCGTGTGAATATGCATCTATTCCAAGCGCCAGCCCGGAGGTAACTATGATTCCATGTTCGGCAAGTCTGCGCCCTATCATCAGCGCGACATTTTTACCATATGCCGTGTGCCTTCGCGAACCGACCATGGCAACAGAACGTTCCTTCAGGAGGGATATGTCTCCTGCGCAGTAAAGGACGCCGGGAGGGCCCGGTATGTGCCTGAGCCTCTCCGGGAATTCAACGGATGAAGAGTCTATCTTTTCTATTTTGTAGCTGCCTATCTTCCACTTCGGCTCAGCTATATATACCGTGGCGTATTTTGAATTTCTGAATTCGCTCATTTCCCGTCTCCTCTTTTAAGACATTCGGTAGCTGAGGGCCTCTGCCAGATGCTCCTCTCTTATATCCGTACTTTCCGCAAGATCTGCTATTGTCCTGGCCACGCGAAGACTCCTGGTGTATGACCTTGGTGACATCGAAAGAGCCTCATATGCCCTCTCCATGAAGTTTTTTTCCGCAGTCCCGAGTCTGCAATGCTTTTCCGCCTCTGCTGCCGTCATATCGGAATTATGGCCCGTCCTGCCCATGCTCTTTGCAAAGATGTGAGCCTTTTGAAGGGCTGATCGCATGTCTTTTGTGCTCAGGCCCGTGCCTTTACCCGTAAGCTGTGTATATGTGACTCTCTCCATGGATATCTTCATGTCTATTCTGTCCATTATCGGACCGCTGAGTTTATTCTGATACCTCTCTATGTCCGCCTGGGTGCAGGTGCATTCCTTTTCCTTGTCACCGAAATATCCGCAGGGACACGGATTTGATGCCATGACAAGCTGGAAATCGCATGGATATGTATATGTCTCTCCCTTTCTGAAATGACTTATCTTTTTTTCTTCAAGCGGTATTCTGAGACCGTCTATGTTGTGGCGGTCAAACTCACATATCTCGTCGAGAAATAACACGCCGTTATGTGCAAGTGTTATTTCTCCGGGAAGTGCTATGTTTGAACCGCCTCCGAGAAGTCCGGCCCGTCCTATCGTGTGATGAGGATGCCTGAACGGGCGGACGGGACTGACTAAAGCTGCGGCGGGGCCTGTGAGCGAGCGTATGACGGCTGTTTCCGTAAGCTCACGCCCGCTCATAGGCGGCAGTATGCCGGGTATCCTGCCGGCCAGCATGGTCTTTCCGCAGCCCGGGCTTCCGACCATCAGAAGACCATGCCGCCCCGCCGCAGCCACCAGCACAGCCCTCTTTGCATTCTCCTGCCCGTTCACATCCCTGAAATCAAGCTCGGAAAGTGCGGGCAGCATCTCTTCCTCTGCGTCATTATCACCTGCGGCAAACAACTCTCTTCCCATGGGATTCATAATTATCTCCACAGCATCGACAAGCCTCTCCGCCGCATAGATTTCCTTTATGCCTGCCATCACGGCTTCCCTTGAATTAAGAGAAGGTAATATTACCTTTTCCACACCTTCACTCTTCATATTCATAAGCATCGGAAGAGCCGCGCTCACAGCATTTATCCTTCCGTCCAGCGTCAGCTCTCCTATCATCGCAAAGTTCTCCAGGTCTTCGGGCATCCTGTCCATTTCGGATAAAAGTATGCCCATAGCCATGGCCAAATCCAGGCAGCTGCTGTTTTTCTTAAGCTCTGCCGGCATCAGATTTATGGTCACTCTGCCCCTCGGATACGAAAAGCCTGAATTGATAATCGCATTTTTAATCCTCTCCTTGGATTCCATAACAGTAGTCGACGCAAGACCGACCACGCTTATGTACGGAAGTCCGCGTGTTATATCAGTCTCAACATACACCGGTTTGCCCTCTACCCCTGCGCAAACCGAAGACCTTATCCTGCTGTACATGCCCGCTCCCTTCTACATGCAGTCCTCGAGATGATTGGTCATAATCTCAAAGACATCAAATGAAACATCTTCCCATTTTCCTCTCCTGCTGCTGAGATAATGCCTAGCCGCATTCTTTATCTTTTTCTGCTTGGTATCCGTAACAGCATCCGATGGATAACCGAATTCATCGCTTGTCCTCGTCTTAACCTCGATGAAATGCATCACTCCGTCCTTGATCGCAATTATGTCTATCTCCCCTATAACGCAAGTTTTAATACAATTACACGGTAGTTAGAAAATACGCATACTTGAGCACCCATATATTAATGTACAAAAAGAGCGGCTTTTGCTGTTCTTGGTCGCAAAATACCGCTCTATGGAATTAATCATTTATGGTTATTGTTGTTCCGTCCCGGAAAGTGACTCTGATGTCCTTCCGGCTGTATACCGTGACATAATCAACCAGGCTGCTCCACATAGCCCCGTCGAACTTTTCGATGAATTTCTTATGCTTCTTCATCTCAAGCATGAAGTTGTCGAGCATCAGGGCTTTATTATGTCGGGAAGCGAGCATGCTCTCGATATTATCATACTCATTCTTTGTCCTGTTATAGCGTTCAACAAGCTCCTCGTACCGTGCCTTGTACTCATCCTGGTCAAGCACCGTACTTGCATTTTCTCTGACATACTTTTCTATCAGATCAGCTACGATCTCCAGTTCTCCGCCAAGCCGTGTCTGCTCTTTCTCCAGGATGCTCGTGTCACATAAGCGGTCCCGGATTATTTTTACATCATCCAAAACGCTCTGACGGTTGGAAATCAAGGCGTTGACCGCCTTTATAAATATAGATTCTATTTCATTTTCCGTCAAGTGCGGAGTGGAACATTTTTCATCTCCCTTGTATTTATGGTTGCATCGGTAGACAACTCTCCGGTACTTGTCGTTCGAATGCCAGACCTTCGATCCGTACCAGTTTCCGCAGCAT
>JAFREV010000010.1 GCA_017434685.1 Mogibacterium sp. | reverse complement strand
GATTTACAGTGAAGGCGTCAGATAATGATTCTATAAGTTCCTTCAGTTGAGATGAACTCAGCGTTGTCGGAGTTCCTCCGCCGATATATATGCTCTCTATATCTTTTTTATCTTCCTGATAAAGCTGTCCGGTGTAGATTATCTCTCTCTTTAGGTCCACGAGATAACGCTCTATTTCTTCATCTCCTGCAACATTCGATGCAAACGAGCAATATTCACATCTGGTCGGGCAGAACGGAATCCCGGTATACACAGAGACGCAGTCTGAAGGATTTCCCTTTACGTGTTTCAATTGATATTCTGCAATCTCACCGAGAAGATCGGCCTTCGAATCCGAAAGAAGGTATTTATCCTTAAGGGCTAGTTTCATATCTTCCAAATGCCCGCATTTATCAAGGATATCGAGTGCCGGCTTAAGCGGTCTTACACCCGTTAACGTGCCCCATTCGGGTTTCATTCCCGTCAGTTTCCCGAGCATTATGTATAAATATCTTTTTATTGAATCTCTGTCACTGTGGACATCTGCTCCGAGAACATAACTTGAACTGCTTAGCAATTCAGGGTCAGGCAGTCTGTTCATGCTGATAATCTCAAAGTCACCCTCTGAAAGGAATACTCTGCAGAGCTCAGCATAATGATATTCATATCCGTCATCACGTATATAAAACCTATACAAACGGATTTACCCTCTTTTCGAAACCTATAGTAGTTGAAGCGCCGTGACCCGGATATACGACCATATCTTCGTCAAGCGTGTAGAGTTTCTCTCTGATTGATTTAACCAGAGTATCCCAATCACCTGATTCAAGGTCTGTACGTCCTACGGAAACTCTGAAAAGGGTATCACCGGTAAATATCTCTTTGTTTGTAACAAAGCATATGCCGCCGGCGGTGTGCCCCGGTGTTTCAATTACTTTGAGATCTGTGGCTCCGAGACTGATTATATCGCCTTCCTTGAGCCAGGTATGAGGTTCCGGGCAGTCTCCCATAAGCGGCTTATCCTTGAGAGGTGCCGCAAAATTAACTGCACTGTACTCAGCAAGATACTCATCTACAGCATAGAAATGGTCATGATGAGCATGTGTCAATAGCAAATACTTCAAGTATGCATTGTTCTGAATGTCCATCTTGATATCTGTTCCGTAATAACCCGGATCTATTACGGCTTTGTATCCCGTAGCATCATCGGTGATGATGTATGTATTTTCTCCGTATATCCCTTTAGGATAGCAGTCTACTGTTATTCCCATATTAACCTCAATTAATTATCGTTAACTATCTTGGCCTGAATACCTTTATAACCCCTTCAAGCTGCCTGAGACCTGTCAACAGCCTTTGAATCTGGTGCATATCGCTGATTTCAACTTTAAGTAGTGTGCTGGTTGTTCCCGGTTCTCCATCTGTGAGATTGAGACCCACAACCTCTATATCATAGTCATCACAGACCTTGGAGATTGATTTGAACATACCCTTTCTCTCCTCAGAGATAACCTGAATATCCACGAAATACTTGAGCTGATCACTAGGAGTATCCCATTCAACATCCATCAACCTGCCTTTGTCCTCTTCGCTCAGGTTTTTCAGATTAGTGCAATCAACTCTGTGAACAGTAATTCCTTTACCTTTGGATACATAACCTATAATTGCATCTCCCGGAACAGGGTTGCAGCATGTGGCTCTTCGTATAAGCAGATTGTCTGAACCCTTGACTACTATACCCGAATCCGAGCCTTCACTGCCTCTGTTAACGTGATGCTTTTTAGCAGCTTCGATGAGAGCCTCTTCTTTAGCTTTATCCTTGTCTTTGTTATCAGCTTCATAGTATTCAATGAGTTTCTGACCGAGCTTGGAAACCGTACTTCCACCGCGGGAAATCTGCAGATACAGCTCGTTTACATTAGAGCAGTTGAAGTCCTTTACGGCTTTCAGGATATAAGCGTTCTTTGTAACAAGGGCAGGGTCATAGCCCTTCTTTTTGATGTATTCGTTAATATGGGCTTTGCCCTTGTGAATATCCGTATCTTTATCGGATTTTCTGAGCCAATTTCTTATCTTGGCTCTGGCCTGGGAAGTCTTGCAGTTCTTGAGCCAGTCTATACTCGGACCGGATGAATTTGCAGAAGTGACAATCTCCACTATGTCTCCGTTTTGGAGATGATGGTCGATTGTCACCATTTTTCCGTTGACCTTGGCACCTACGCATCTGATGCCGACGTCTGTATGAATCTTAAAGGCGAAATCCAAGGGTGTACTCTCTGCAGGAAGTTCCATTACATCTCCTGCCGGTGTAAATACGAATACCTGATTATCGAAGAGGTCAACTTTAAGTGTCTGCAGGAATTCTACAGAGTCATCGGCTTCTTTCTGCCATTCCAGAGCCTGCCTGAGCCATGCGAGTTTTTGCTCGCTCTCCTCTTCGCTTCCGGACATTTTTCCCTCTTTGTATTTCCAGTGAGCAGCGATACCGTACTCGGCTATTCGATGCATTTCGTAGGTTCTGATTTGGATTTCGAACGGTTCGCCGTTGTCACCTATTACCGTTGTATGAATCGACTGATACATATTCGGTTTAGGCATAGCTATATAGTCTTTGAATCTGCCCGGAATAGGCGTCCATCTGGTGTGAACAAGTCCGAGAGCCGCATAACAGTCTTTTACGCTTCCTACAAGGATCCTGACAGCAAGCAGGTCGAATATCTCATCGATTTGCTTGTTTTGAAGGACCATCTTTCTGTATATGCTGTAAATGTGTTTGGATCTGCCTTTCACATCGTGCTGTATATCGGCTTCATCCAATTCGTCGGATATCTCAGCTATAAGAGCATCGAGATTCTTTTCGTATTCGGCTTTTTTCTTTTTTACCGCCTGTTCAAGATTTTTATATTCGCTCGGATGCAGGAATTTAAGTGCGAGGTCTTCAAGTTCAAACTTGATGCTGAATATTCCGAGCCTGCCTGCCAGAGGTGCATAAATCTCTAATGTTTCAAGCGACTTTGAAATGCGCTTTTCCGGTGACATATACTCAAGCGTTCTCATATTGTGCAGCCTGTCGGCAAGCTTGATAATGAGCACCCTTATGTCTTTAGACATGGCCAGGAACATCTTGCGGAAGTTCTCGGCCTGCACTGCTTCGGTTGAATCGTATGAGATGTTACCGAGTTTGGTGACGCCGTCTACAAGTAACGCAATCTTTTCATCAAAGTCGCGAGTCAGATCTTCGTTGGTGTAATTAGTATCTTCTACTGCATCATGGAGGAGTCCGGCTATTACGGTTTCATTGTCCATTCCGAAGTTCGCG
>JAFREV010000126.1 GCA_017434685.1 Mogibacterium sp. | reverse complement strand
TACCGGAAGTTTGAGGTAATTGCATACATCCTCGATGGTCTTGGTCTCCGGAGTGAAAACCTTCTCCATAGGCTGCATTTCTTCTTTAACAGGTTCGTCATCCACACATTCCGCTCTTTCTACTGTAGCTGCCATTCCGCATTCGTTACAGTAGAGGATGTCTGACTCACCCCAGTCGGAGAGAGCCGAGAACTCATGGGACTTGGATCCGCCGATAGGGCCGTTATCCGCCTCTACGATTCTGTAGTCGAGTCCGCAGCGTGTGAAGACTTTCTCATAAGCATGATACTGTCTCATATATGCAGTGTGCATGTCTTCCTCTGTTGCGTCGAATGTATATGCGTCCTTCATGATGAACTCTCTCGTTCTCAGAAGTCCGTATCTAGGACGAGCTTCGTCTCTGTATTTGAACTGAATGTGATAGAGTGAGAATGGGAGTTCCTTGTATGAAGACCATTCTTTTCTTACGAAGTCAGTAAAAATCTCCTCGCATGTAGGGTTGAGCACGAAGCCGTTGCCGTTACGATCCTCGATTCTCCAAAGTTCCGGTCCGTATGCGTACCATCTGCCGGTCTCCTGCCAGAGCTCTGCAGGGTTGATATGCGGCATGTAGATTTCCTGGCAATTCACATAATCCATCTCTTCTCTTACGATCTGCTCTACTTTGCGTACGCTTCTCCATCCCAGTTTAGGATACATGTACACGCCTGCAGATTCCTGCTTGATCATGTTGGCTCTTACGAGCAGTTTATGGCTCTCGAGCACAGCATCGCTTGGTGCTTCTCTCAGTGTCTTAAGGTGATTCTTAGATAATCTCATTTTTTATAAACTCCCTTCTATCGTGCAGGCAGCGAAGGCCGCTATGCCCTCTCCTCTGCCCGTAAACCCGAGTCCTTCTTCCGTGGTCGCTTTGATATTGACAGCGGTCTCCGGTATCCCGAGTGTATCTGCAATGTTCTTTCTCATTTGTTCGTTATACGGTGCCAGTTTGGGCTCTTCGGCAATTATCGTGATGTCTACATTGCCTACGCTCCAAGCCCCAAGCATCTCATTTACTGTTTTAAGAAGCTCGAGAGAATTGGCCCCTTTGTATTTTTCGTCGGTGTCAGGAAAATGTTTCCCTATGTCTCCGAGTCCTGCAGCCCCGAGCAACGCGTCCATCAGTGCGTGTGTCGCAACATCCGCATCAGAATGACCGAGAAGCCCGAGCTTCGCGGGGATAGGGGTCCCGCAGAGTATCAGGTCTCTTCCCGGGACAAGTTTATGTACGTCGTATCCGTTACCGACTCTTACGCTCAAATTAAGATCCTCCGCCGTGGTTATTTTGGCATTGGTTCTGCTTCCCTCTACTATGCCGACCTCTATTCCTATGTGCTCGGCATACGAAGCATCATCCGTTCCTACAAATCCGTCCCTCCGTGCCTGCTCATGTGCAGATAATATATCCGACAGCGCAAACACCTGAGGCGTCTGGACATTAAATACCAGATCTCTCCGGACATTAGTACTCGTAATTATAGGATAAGAGTATTCGTTTTTCAACGATTTCTCCGTTGTATCTGAAATCATACGAACGGAGTCTACGGATGGCATGGCAACCGTTACGGCGCGGCATTTCTCCATAGCCTCAACTGCCCTCTTGATAATACCGATATCGACTCCGGGACGAGCTGCATCATGAATGAGGACCATGACATTTTCCGGGTCAATCCCTCTTGACTTTGCGTCATCCGCTGCAACTCTCAAACCCGCAAGCACCGAGTCATGTCTTTCCTCTCCGCCCCTTACGACAAGAATGTCAGGTACTGAGTCCATTTCTCTTTCCTCAAGCGTCACTCTGACAGATCCCATTATCTGGAGATAGGTCTTATCCAGAGATCCATCACCAGGAGATACCACTATGACACTGTCAACATACTCCGAGCCTGCAAACTTCCTGACTGCAATCTCGAGCACGGTGCCGTTACCGTATGGCAAAAGCTGTTTGGGGATATCTCCTCCGACGCGTCTGCCCTTGCCGGCAGCGACTATTATTGAATAAATTCTTTCGTATTTCTTGTTTTCCATAACTGCTTAATAAATGTGCGATAGAAAATGGTCGACTCGCAAGCTCCGGGCTAAATATTGAGTTCGACCATCTCGTCCGCTTCTTCCATTGTGTAGCCGCCCGCATATATCAGTTCGCTTTCCAATATCTGCTTGGCGGTGCTGAGGAGTTTTTTCTCCCCGGTGGATAGGGGTTTGGCTCTGTCCGTCCTGACAAGATTTCGAACTACCGCTGCCACCTCCAGGATATCTCCCGTCTGTATACGTTCGGTGTTCTCGCGGTATCTTTTATTCCAATTCGGGTTCATGGGCTCAGTTTTTCCTTTGAGCACCTCAATCACTTCCTCGATGCGTCCGGGGTCTATTATGGCCCTGACTCCGAGTTTTTCGCAATTGTCCACAGGAACAGAGGCTTCCATACGGCAGTACGGAAGGTCCACATTATAATACATGCGGGTTTCACCGAGAAAGTCCTTTTCGACAATCTCCTTGATAGTCCCCGCACCGTACATTGGATAAACAATCGGATCTCCGACCTTAAACATGGACGATTTCCCCCTTATACATAGTTGATTATATAGCAATTTGCATTAAAAAGCAAACAATGAAAATTTGTAATTTTATCACTCGGGGGTAATGATGTCAATATGTCTTTTCATGAAAAAGGACCGGCTCCGTTTTCTTCGGAGTCGGCCCTGAGTAACCGTCATGCAATGAGGAGTGCATGGACTGAGTTACATCCTGTTTTTGCGGCGTTTTACTGCCATTATTACGTATGCTGAGAAGCTTACGGCAAATATCATAGCCACAAGCATAATCGCATTCGTATCACCTGTGCTCGGACCTTTGACGCTCGCATTTGAACGGCCGTCTTTCTCAGGTGTGTCCATGACTTCAGTATCATCGGCATATTCACCCAGAACTTTAGTTGTCGAAGTGTCTTCGTATTCTTCTTCCACGATTTCATCTTTAACGTAGGCGAAGTTGACAATCTCTTCTCTGCTGCTGCATTCCTTGACCAGCGTGTTCATGTGTATCGCCTTAGTCTCTCCCGGTTCGAGTCGATCGATAGTCCAATCGATACGCTCTCTTCCGTTCTCAAGACTGTAGACTCCGTTCGAATCATCGCTCAGATAGGCGATCTGCTCAGGAAGCACATCCCAGATATTGCCGTTTTCGTATGCCACATCACTTATGTTGGTTATCAGCAGTGTGTATACGAGCGTATCGCCTTCGCGTACGACATTCTTGTCTACCTGTTTGGAGATTGACAGATTGCCATTGAGTTTTTCGTTGGCTACCGTAAGCGTGAGCGTATCCGCATCCCAGTCTCCGTCTCCGGATATGTTGAAAAGTCTTTCAAAGATGTTTTCGTTGTTATCAGTATCCTCTTCGACAAATACCCTGCCGGCATCCTCTACGATAATTGTGTAAACATCTGAAGTCTTCTTATATCCCTTAGGAGCCTGTTTCTCCTTGAGAGTGTACCTGCCCGCTTCCTCAACCACGAATTTTGCAAGTCCGTTTTCCGTGCTTGTTTCAGCCGTGATTGACTCATTGCTGTTCTCTTTAAAGAGTTCGAAAATTGCAGGTGATGATGTAATTACATTGCCCCTGTTATCAACCTTTCTGACATAGAATGTTGCGTTTCCGATTTCTACATCAGTCGGAGGGATGTAAGTGTTGATTACATTAACCTCTCTGTTTTGATCAAGATTTGCACTCATGGCATCGCTTTCGTCAGCGAGGCTCATCGTGTAGCCCTTGCTCGAATAATTCTGCTCCTCAAGAGTATATTCGACATTTGCAGGAAGCTCTGCAAACCTTATGCTCTCACCGTGTTTGAGCTTAAATATATATCCCTTCTTGAGCTGAGCACCTGTTACCGGTCCGACAGATTCTTTGTCAGCATTGAACATTTCGAAGATCTCATCTTCTTCTCCTCCCGGCACCGTGAGTTTGAAACTGAACTCTTTGTTTTTAAGATTTTCAATGACGTCAGCCGGTGCACGAACCGTCTTGCTTACCGTGAGATCCGGTCTCCATACACCGAGATCCTGGTGTTCAACGTAGTAAGAGGATGTATTCATATCTACGGCTGCCGGCATCTCGATATCTTCGATTACGGCAAATACCTCATCCTGATAAAGCGGCCTTGCATCTGAGTTATGGCTGGCGGCCACGCCCTCTGCGTTCTGCGTAGTAGCTAAGTAATTTGAAAGAGTTATGCCTCCGCTGTTTACGAATTCGACCCTGAACTTTCCTGCAGGAAGATCAGAAAACTCATATCTGCCGCTCATCTCCGTTGCGGTTGTGGCAAACTCTTCCCACTCTCCTGCCGAATTCTGTTTCTTTAATACTACTTTGACATTTCCGAGTTTCAGTTCGTTCAACTGTCTGCTGCCGTCGACGGAATCCTCATCCTCGCGCCATACGGTTCCGCGAAGTCCTCTCTTTATTATGTCTACTCGGTTGCCCTGCATCATATCGTTAACGGCTATAGCATTTACATAGTGGTCTCCCGGCTTGTTACCTTCCGGTTTGATTGTAACTGTCGCTCTTACCTCACCTTGGGACGGAACGTCGCCTGCCACAAGAAATGCTGCTATATCTTTTCCGACTACCGCGGAAACAGTGCCGTCATCGGCTATCTCCGCTTTATGCCACTCTATGCCCCCTACTGTCGGGTTGTCTCCGACAAGCCCATCATAATCAATACCGTTTGCAAATGCAGACGCGGTTCTCGCTTCAGGGTCTGTCGTGTAATAGAAGCTGAAGTTCGACGCATTAAGCCCGTTCAAGAACTTATAATTGAGTTTCGTAATATTATAGCTGCCGGTGAACTCTGTTCCTCTCGGGTCTCCGTTGTACGGAAGCACGTCTATAAGAACGCGTTTTGTGTAGGTCTGGCTCGTGGTGTTCCTCCACCTCAGCGTCCATTCGAGGTCCTGGTCGTGATCATTGAAGCGATGCTTTGCAATCTTCTTTATAATAAAGTTTCCGCTCGGAGCTGCCTCGATACTCGCTGTATCCAAGTTTCCGTTGCGTGTATCATACTCGCGATTGTCCTCGGTACTTCTTACCCGTCCCGTATTGAGCCAACTGGTGTGTTCTACTATTTCCTGATCAATATTCGCACTGAAGTGAATTGCCGGAAT
>JAFREV010000125.1 GCA_017434685.1 Mogibacterium sp. | reverse complement strand
GACACTGCTGTCATTTTTGAGAGTCACAACGCCTACATTGCTCGATTTCTTTTCTTTAATAGCATACTCGGCAAGGCCCTGTCCCATCTGAGACTCCGTGATTGATGCTCTGAAATAGTAGAGATTGCCCTGAGTGATAAGCGGGTTGCTTGCAGAAGGAGTAATTGTCGGGATTCTTGCCTCCTCGATGAGTTCGGATGCCGCAAGTGAGGTTGCCTCCCCGGCTGAACCGATTATTGCGACAGGCTTCATCTCTATCAGTCCTTGTACGGCTGTCTTGGCAGCACTTACGCTTGACTGGGTATCCACTTTTGAAAGCACGACCTTATATCCGTCTACATTGTTGTAAATGCTGTTGGCAAGTTCTATTCCCTTTAGTTCTTCCGCGCCTCGCGTTGCATTTCTGCCTGTAATTGGTTCGAATACACCTATGGTGATTGTAGGCGTGCTCTCCGTAACATTATTGTCAATAAATGTTCCTTTGAAACTATTAAATGTCGTACAGGAAGACAATACAAAAACAAGAATAAGCACCAGTGTCAGAACCGGTACAATTCTGTTTACCCTCTTTGTCTTCTCGTTTTTCATTCTATACAATCTGAAGTTCTCTCCTCAAAGTATTAATAAACTCGTCTTTATCTGTTATGTCATTTACCATGCGCCTGAGATTTGCCGATCCTCTCATGCCTTTGGTGTACCATGCGGCAAACTTGCGAAACTCCTTGACCGCCGTAAGTTCGCCCTTTAGTTCGGCAAGCATATTGAGATGCCTTATCATCATCTCTGCTTTCTCCGAGGCATCAGGTCTTTGCGGGATTTCTGCCCCTTTGTATGCGGCATCGAGTTCCCTGAAAATCCACGGATTTCCCAGGGCGCCTCTGCCTATCATAACCATGTCGCATCCCGTCTCTGCCATCATTGACATTCCAAGTTCTGCGTTTGTCACGTCACCGCTGGCAATTACGGGTATATTTACGGCTTCTTTGACCTTACGGATTATATCTCTGTCAACGCTTCCGCTGTAGTACTCAGGTCTGGTCCTTCCGTGTACAGCAACGGCCGCGCCTCCGGCAGCTTCAATCGCCCTTGCAACCTCAACCGCATTCGGATTATCCGCCGTAAAGCCTTTTCTTATCTTGGCAGTCACCGGTTTGGATGATGCATCTGCCACAGCCTTGACTATGTCATAAACCCTCTCCGGTCTCATCATAAGAGCGGATCCTTCTCCGTTCTTTACAACTTTCGGTACCGGGCAACCCATATTGATATCCAGTACTGCGTTAGGCAGGCTGTCAAGTCTCCTTGCTGCCTCTGCCATAATGTCCGGCTCACTTCCGAATATCTGAAGTGAAGTAGGACCTGCTCCTTCGGGAATATATGCGAGCGACTCGGTCTTTCGGCCGTCATAATACAGCCCTTTTGCACTTATCATTTCGCTTGAGGTCATGGCAGCACCCTGCTCTTCGCAAAGCTGTCTCATGACCGCATCGCTTATTCCCGCCATAGGTGCGAGTATCCAAGGTGATTTGAGTTTAAGGCTGCCTATACTTATATCTTTGCTCATTATTCCTGCTGAAGGACTCTCTTCTTAACGAGTCCTTTGTTCTTTTCATACAGCATCTGTAGTCCGTCGAGTGTAAGTCTCCTGTCAATTTCATCTATACAGGATACGCCGCTTTCCACCATCGTTGCCATTCCGCCGGTGGCTATGACTTTTATCTCTTCTTCCTTGCAGCCGAGCTCCGCCGCCATTTCCTTTTTCATGGAATTAATCATATGCTCGGTAAATCCCATATGGCCGTAAATCAGCCCGGCCTGCATGGCTTCGGATGTGGTCTTGCATATAAATTTCCCCGGTAGTTCGAGATCTACATTAGGAAGTTTGGCAGTGTGTTCGAATAAGGCTGCCGCCTGAGTTTTGATTCCCGGGGCAATTGCTCCTCCGAGGAACGACCCGTCCGCACTCACACAGGTCAGCGTAGTTGCGGTTCCGAAATCTATTACTATCAGGTTTCCGCCGTATCTGTTATGCGCTGCAACGCTGTTTACTATACGGTCTGCACCTACCTGCCTCGGGTCATCATACTTTATTTTGAGGCCGGTCTTGATTCCCGTTTCGATTACGATAGGGTTTTTATCGTAAAATTTCATGCACATATGTTCCAGTGTAAACAGGAGCGACGGAACTACCGATGCGATTATGATATCGCTGATATCTCCCGGCTTGATTCCCTGTCTCATGAACATTGAATCTATAATCGTTCCGTACTCATCGGCAGATCTTTTGTTGTCTGTCGCAAGTCTCCAGCTCTCGACCATTGTCTCGCCGTCGAAGACTCCCAGCACGATATTTGTGTTACCTACATCTATGGCCAGCAGCATATTAAATATCCTCCAGTCTTTTGAGTGCAAGTGCCATCGTAAGCCCCGGTATAACTCTATTGGCTGTCATCTCGGCGCCGAGTATATCGTTGGCTTTTCTCAGTCTGTATTGAACGGTGTTGTTGTGAACGCCCATAAACTCTGCTGTTCTGTTGCTGTTCATACCGGCGTCGAGCACGAAAGTCGACAGTGTTTCAAGCAGGAGTTTGCCTTTATTAGGACTTACCTCCCTTTCGAACGGCTCGAGCAGATCCAGATACATCTTGCGCAGAGCAGGTGCTCCGGATGCCATGTAAACGCAGTCGCTTACCATGGATATCTCATATTTTGAGAATACCCTCTTAAACGGGAAAACTCTCTCCATATATTTGCTTGTGCGAGATATCATCTTGAATCCGTCGACTGCTGCCTCAAGTGCTTCAAGTCCCGTGATATGGAATATCCTGGTATCCTTATGTCCGCTTTTCAGTTCATCGTATAGTTTGAGAGCGGCATTTTTAACCTCTATGCCTTTCTCCTGCCCTCCGTCCGTGTAGATGATTCCGTACATCTCATCAGTTTCGGTGGTAGTCAGCAGACCAAAGTCGTATTCTTTTCTGTAGTTAGAGATTATATCCGTTATTTCTCCGATATCCGCGTGTCTGATGCAGAATACGCTGCTGAACTGCATACCGCGAAGTGCGGATTCATCGAGCAGTGTGTAGCAGAAAGAAATGTCCCCTCTGACTGCGGACTTGATGAACTCAGCTCTCGAATCTCGCTCCGGCGTGTATTTCCACATACCTATTGCGAGTTCGATGGTCTGGGCGAGTTTGGTCATCTCCGCACCCGAGTATTCATCCTCGTTATCAACTATAACGAGGATATATCTCTGGTCTTTGATATTGATATATCCCCAGTAAGTGATGACACCCTCAATATCGACTCTTGTAAAACCGTTCATATTGAAAGCATCTTCTTTTCTGGCCGCCTGAACCGCATCCTCGATTTTTACGAGATATCTGGTCTCAACAGTAAGTATGGTGTTGAACTCCTCTGTCATCAACACAATCTGATAATTGTTGAACAGTGCAGCTTCTCTGAGTGCAGTCGGG
>JAFREV010000124.1 GCA_017434685.1 Mogibacterium sp. | reverse complement strand
GGAATGAAGACGGCGTTCTCTTGAGGAGAGAGAGATCGTGTGCGCTGGTGATATAATCTTCGATGTCGACTATATCTTCCTGCAGCAGTCCCTCGATGCCGTAGTGCATTCCGTAAATTCTTCTGATTCCTTCTGTCCAGCAGGCCTTGATAACTCCTGCCAAACTCGAGTTGATTACTGATGTCGGGCCGCCCGATTGACCTATGATAAGATTCCCCTTCATTTTGGTCCCCTTTCTCGTGTGAGTCTCTTCTGTCTTTTCTCTCTTGTTGTTTACCTTTTTTAGTTATTTTCCTTAATCGAAATCTCTACAATTATATGTTTTACGGCAATAAATTGCAAATTGTGTACATCAGCAATAAATTGCAAATACAGAGCCCGCCAAGTATAATGTTTGAGGTGCGACTTCGCCGGAACGGGCGAAGCAAAGAATCTTTATCAGATTCCTCAGCACCTTCAAAACGACAACACAAAACATATCATCAAGGACAAGATTTATATGACTACTATCGAATTAAGCGAACTAATATACCCTTCTCTTTCGCACACTGCGGATGAGTACGAAGCCATGTATCCTGCAAGAACCCTTCCTGCAGGGGCAAAGGTCACGAGGCTCGGTCCGAGTCCGACCGGTTTCATCCACCTCGGCAATCTCTACGGAGCCTTCGTCGACGAGAGACTGGCTCATCAGAGCGGCGGCGTCTTCTTCCTGAGAATAGAAGATACTGACGACAAAAGATACGTAGAGAACGCGGTCGAGACCATCATCACTTCCCTCGAATTCTTCGACATCAAATTCGACGAGGGTGCAACTCTTTCCGGAGACATCGGCGATTACGGCGACTACACCCAGAGCAACAGAGGAGACATCTATCAGGCGTTTGCCAAAAAACTCATTTCCGAGGGCTTAGCCTATCCGTGCTTCCTGAGCGAAGAGGATATTACCGCGATAAGAGAAGAACAGGACGGCAAGAAACTCACGCCGGGCATCTATGCCGGCTGGTCGAAATACAGAGAGTGGGATAAGGACGAGGCTATTGCCTCCGAGATTGAGAGCAGGATTAAGTCCGGCGAGCCTTTTGTTATCAGGCTGAGATCAAAGGGAACTCCTAATCTCTCGGCAGAGGAGACTTCAAGGCACACTGTAGTCGATGCGATAAGAGGAGAATTATCCGTACCGGATAATTTCCAGGACATTGTCATTATCAAGCAGACGGGCATCCCGACCTACCACTTCGCACACGTTGTAGACGACCACCTCATGCGCACCACTCACGTGGTCAGAGGAGAGGAATGGCTTCCGTCACTCCCTATCCACGTCGAGCTTTTCGAAGATCACGGATGGGAGCTTCCGGTGTACTGCCACACGGCTCAGCTGATGAAGATCGGAGAAGACGGCAACAAGCGCAAGCTGTCCAAGAGAAAGGACCCTGAACTGTCGCTCGACTTCTACCGTAACGAAGGCTACCACCCTGCCGCCGTCAGAGAGTATCTCCTCACCATCCTCAATTCCAACTACGAGGAATGGCGTATGGATAATCCTGACGCCGACATAAACGATTTCGAATTTACTACCGAGAAGATGTCGAGCAGCGGCGCTCTCTTCGATCTGGATAAGCTAAACGACGTCAGCAAGAACACCCTGCTTCACATCGAAGCAAGCGAACTTGCCACATGGCTCAAGTCCTGGTCGGATGAGTTTGCCCCTGAATACGCATATGTCTTCAAGGACATGGACCATCTCGCAGAGATACTCGACCTCGGACGCCACGATGCAAGGCCGAGAGCCGATCTCGTTTACGCTCGCCAGATAATGGACTTCATCAGTTATTTCTTCGATGAGTCTTTCAAGATTGAGGATGAGTATCCGGCAGAAGCCGCCTCCGATGCCGCAGAGATTCTGAAGGCATACCTTGCGAGTTACGACCACTCAGACGACAACGAGCAGTGGTTCGGAAAGATCAGGGAGATTGCCACCGAGCTCGGATATGCGGCTAAGCCTAAGGATTACAAGAAAAATCCGGATGAGTATAAAGGGCATGTGGGACATGTAAGTACGGTAATCAGAATTGCCATCATGGGACGCTCTCAGTCCCCTGACGTATGGGCAATTCAGCAGATACTCGGAGAGACCAAGGTGCGCGAGCGCCTTGAGGCCGCCTGCAAATAGCACGCCGGCAACAGAGTTTAGATGATTTAATATCGTTTGCCAATTATAAATCAGCGATAAGACCAGTCCAAAAGGAGAACTCATGGAACCTATTTTAGTAATAATGGCTGCCGGCATGGGAAGCAGATACGGCGGCAATAAACAACTCGATACAATCACAGCCGAAGGCGACATCATTATGGACTTCAGCCTTTTCGATGCATACGAGGCCGGGTTCAGACGCGTGTGCTTCATCATCAAACACGACTTCGAAGATGTCTTCAAGGCACACATCGAAAAAGGCGCCGGCAAAAAATACGAAGTGCACTACGCCTTCCAGGAACTTGACGATTTGCCCGCCGGCTTTGAGGCACCGGGAGGCCGCACTAAGCCTTATGGAACAGGCCAGGCTGTGCTCGCCGCAAGGGACATCATCGATGCGCCGTTTGCCGTCATCAACGCAGACGATTATTACGGAAAAGAAGGCTTCGTCAAGATTTACAATTTCCTGACGACGAAGGCTGACGCTTCGCACAACTGCATGGTGGGTTTTGAGATCAAGAACACCCTGTCCGAGAACGGCACGGTTTCAAGAGGAATTTGCCAGGCCAAAGACGGAATGCTCACGGGAATCAAAGAGCATCTCAAGGTCGGAGAGGAACCGGAGCTTTGCGAGGACGGAACTCCAAATCCTCTTGCAGGTGAGGTCACCGACATACAGGATGATGGCAGCAAGGTTGTCATCCCGGCCGATGCGCCTG
>JAFREV010000123.1 GCA_017434685.1 Mogibacterium sp. | reverse complement strand
TCTTAACATGAGAGGAGACGTCAGAATTACAGGAAACTCGTCATCGAACGGCGGAGGCGGCCTGGGGATCAGCGATTCGACCGACAACGAAATCAACCTCAAGGGAAAGATTTTCATTTCAAATAATGAGGGGTACGGTCCGAACGTATACTTCCGATCAAAGACACATCCTTACTCCGGTGCGAGAGAATTATCAAAACTCACTCTCAAAGAAAAGCTGGCAGAAGGGAGCTTTATCGGGCTTTCGGTTGATTACGATATAGAGGGCACGAGCAACGCTCTTACATCAGGCTACAAGAAGCACTACGGAAAGGCAGACCCGACTCTGTATTTCGGCGGAGATAATGAGACCACCGTACAGACTAATTCTGACGGAGAGATAGTACTTCACGTATCTGCGTGGCCGACACTGCAGAAACTTATCAACGAGGCTGCAAACAACGATGAGCCGCTCATACTTGAGAAGAATTGGAAGAGCAGTAAATATGATCCGCCATTGACGATTCCGGCAGGCAAAACTCTGAATCTCGATCTGAACGGACACACGCTCGACAGAAAACTCTCGTCAGAAGATCCGAGGGATGACGGAGAGATATTTAACGTAGAAAACGGAAGAACGCTGATCATTGATGACAGCACCATGAAAAAGACCGGAAAACTCATCGGGGCTAACGGTAAGAACGGCGGTGCCATCAGCGTAAAAGAAGGCGGCGAGCTTGAACTGAGGGGCGGAAACCTCACTGCCAACAAAGCTGAAAAAGGCGGTGCTGTATATAACGAAGGTACTGTCACAATATCCGGCGAAGACGCTGTGAATGCTGCGCTTTACGGCAATACAGCCAAACAGGGCGGCGGCATATACAACGCAGGAACTCTGACTGTTAACTGCGATGCGATCAGAGGCAATACAGCAAACGTGGGCGGCGGTGTTTACAACGCGGCCGGCACATTGAATCTCTCGGGAGCCATCAGCGGAAACGAAACTGACGAATCTGCCGGCGGAGTTTATCTTGCAGACGGCAGTGCTTTTAATGTAAGCGGCGCGGCTTCGGTCAGGGATAATATTTCTGCTGCAGGTAATAACTTGTTCATAGCGGGAGGAGATACCGTAGTCAACATCACAGATGAGTTGGCAGATGGTACTTCCTTCGATGTGGTTGCGCAGAATCCGAATCCGAAAAATGACAGGAAACTTACCGAAGGATGGAATGCAAACAAAGGCGGCTGCGAATTCTCATATAGACGGAAAGGTATATGACAGTTCGGATGCAGACGGAAAACTCAAAGAAAAAGACGGAGATCTCTGGCTCAAGGGAATAGACGATACAAACATCGAGTGGGTCAGCACCTGGAAGGAATTGCATAATGCACTGAGAGATGAAGATAATAAGAAAGTAATCGCTCTCAAAAATGATATCAAGCCAATTAAATCCGGCAAGGGAGACGACGACAGGCTGCACCCGCTGGCAGTAGTGGATACAAGTAAAACTATCGACCTTTGCGGCTTCAGGCTGGATTCCGACGGAACTATTTTCGAAAGCATTATAACTCTTGATATCAGAAAACGCTCCAGCACGCTCATCAAGGTGGGCGCAAAATCGGATATGGGCTTCATCACTCCGGGTGAGCTTGAGATCAGAGACAGCGTGGGAACCGGCATGCTCACGGGAGGACGAGCTACCGAGGATCTTGCCGAAGAAGGCAGCGCTATAAGAATTGCTAAAGGCTCAAAATGTAAACTTGTAGACTGTGCCATAAGCGGCAATAAGACATACAAAAACGGCGGCGGAATCTTCAATGCAGGAGAACTGGAGATGATCGGCGGTTCTGTTGCGGGCAACAGTGCACCTGAAGGAAGCGGCGGCGGAATATTCAACGCAGGAAAAATAAAACTTAACGGTGTCACCATTTCCGAAAACAACGCTCTTCTAATGGGCGGCGGAATCAGTATAGCCCGCGATTGGGATGACGACCCGGGAGATTCACAAATCACGAATTGCCGCATCGACAGCAACAAATCCCGGACTGCGCAAGGCGGTGGCTTGTATGCAGACATGAAGGGAAAGACCCTGACTATCAAAGATTCGGCAATAGAAAGAAACTACGTTGTTCATGAAGAGGAAATAATATGGAGTCCTATCCTGAAAAAATACAGCTATGAAATGAACAACGGAGGAGGCATCTATCTCAGGGCCGGCACCATCAATATGACAGGAGGATCTGTTTCGGGTAACACTTCGGAGAACGGTGCCGGAATATGTAACGGAGGTGCTGAAAGCGGCGAGGATCACAAAACGGATGGCGGAGGCACCATCAATATCAACGGTACGAAGATCGACGGAAACAAAACGGTAGGACAGGTGATTACCGAGGACAATGGAGAAAAGTCGTTTGGAGGTCTCGGAGCCGGTATTTATAACACAAATATATTAAAACTCGAGGCTTGCACAATCAGCAACAACAAATCTGTCGACAACGGCGGCGGAGTTTGGACAAGTAGCGATAATACAATTGAAGTTACAGACTGCAATTTCGAAGGCAATCAGGCCGAGAACGTCGGCGGTGGCGTGCACATCGAGTCGGGCAAACTCCTGATTACGGGAAGCGAGACAGCCGGAGCTGTATTCAAAGATAATGAGGCATACGTAGACGGTGGCGCGGTTCAGGTGAATGGCGAAATCCACATCAAGGGTAAAGTTCAGGCGCCAAACAACGCCATATTTCTGCCGAACGGCAAGAAGATCAAACTGGATGATGCATTGACTTCTGACTCCATGATTGATGTTGCTTTGGCGAAGGACTTTGGCGTATTTACAGACGGGTACAAGGATTACCACCCGGATGAGGAACCTGAGGAGTACTTCTGCTCGGATTACGGCTATGGCGTGTTCAAGACTGCGGACAATGAGGCAGAGCTCAAATTTGTCATTGACGACGGCTCGCACTTCATCGATATGTATAACCGGGTAAATGACGTCTCCAAGCTGACCAAGGCCAATTGGATGTCCGGAATATCCGGAGACCGTACGCTCAATGAAATCAATCTGCCTTG
>JAFREV010000122.1 GCA_017434685.1 Mogibacterium sp. | reverse complement strand
TATTTTAATAATATGAAAGATTATGAAAGGAATTCGCGCATTTTGGCGAGGCTCCTGGAGAGCTTTGATCGAACCGCACCCGCGGTGAGATCAGTTGTCTTTGCAATTTCTTTGCTGTTCAGGCCTCCAATGACGGAGAGGAGTACTATACTTCGCTCTTCGTCGCTCAGTATGCTCATGGCTTCAGATAGTTCCGTGGAAAGGGAACCGGGTACATAGGCTGTACCGGAGAGATCTCCGAGAGTCTCCTCTGACGCTTTGACCCTTTCAAGCTTCTCGCGATTCTTTATCATTTTTTTGATATGCGAATTACAGGTGTTGGCCAGTATGCTGAACATCCATGAGCCAAACGCATCCGCATCGCGAAGCTTTTTTATGCACTGCCAGGCTGCAAGCACGGCATCGGAGACCGCATCCTCCGCATCCTCCGGGGTTCCCAGGCGATACAGAGCATAGCGATACAGTTTGTCCTTATATTCTCCGTACAACTTGCAGAATACTTCCTTTGTAATATCTTTCTTCACTTTTAATACCTCATGCGTATCTCGAGCGCTCTTATATATATAGTAGCCTAAAAAGGGTGAAGTGTTGCATAGGAATTGTATATTTTTTCAATTAATATATAAGAACGGATAAAAATACAGAAAAGTTTATAAACTCCCTTGCATAAATATTCAGAACTTGTTATTATCTTGCGTGTAGAATTATTACATTACAAAAGGAGAGAATAAATCATGAAAAAGAAATCACTTGCACTTTTACTTACGCTTGCTATGGTGTTCGCATTTGCACTCAGCGCATGCGGCGGCGGAAGCGAAGAGGGCGGCGAAGAAGCTGCAGCTAACGACACACTTGTAGTAGTAACAGAAGCTACATTTGCACCTTTTGAATTCACAGAGGACGGCAATGACGAAATCGTAGGATTCGATGTGGATATGATGGAAGCTATCGCAGCTGACCAGGGCCTCACACTTGAGTGGAAGAACCTCGAATTCGACTCTCTCATCCCTGCACTCCAGTCAGATCAGGGAGACATAATCTGTGCAGGAATGAATAAACTTGCAGGCGACCGTGCAGAGAAGGTTGACTTCGGCGACACATATTATGAGAGTGACCTCATGCTTCTCGTTAAGTCTGACAGTGATCTTGCGGGAATCGACGCAGTTACTAAGGACATGAAGCTTGCCAGCCAGATCGGAACAACCGGCGGAGACTATGTACAGGCTCTTAAGGATGAGGGCAAAATCGCTGAGGGCGTAGTGCTCAATCAGTGGACAGACTGCTATCTGCAGATGCAGAACGGTGACGTTGACGGCGTTGTAGTAGATATGCCGGTTGGTAATTCCTACCTCAATGAGCACAGCGACATCGCTAAGTTCGCAGGCGAGAAGTTCGGCGACCACGAAGAGATGGCATTTGCCGTTCAGAAGGGCAACACAGAGCTCCTTGACAAACTCAACACAGGACTTGCAAATCTCACAGAGAGCGGCAAGTATGATGAACTCGTAGAAAAGTGGTTCAAATAAATTGACGAAGAGTAAATAAAGCGAGGGAAAGAATATATGGGAGTTTATCTTAAAGGATTTCTCATCGCTTGTAAGGGCATACCGGCTACGGTCGGGGTGAGCATGATAGCAATCATACTGGGAGCAGCGCTTGGGCTGCTCCTTGCCTTGTGTTCACAGACTAAGAGCAAAGTCCTGCAGGTGATAGCAAAAGTATATGTAGATGTGGTGCGCGGCACGCCTATGCTCGTGCAGGCACTCATTATGGCTTACGGTGTTCCGTGGCTGATTCAGACATGGGGAGTAAACTTCACATGGCCGTCCCTGGTAATCCCGGCTACGATGGTGTGCGGACTTAATTCGGCAGCTTACCTGTCTGAGGTAATCAGATCCGGCATCCAGGCCATAGATAAAGGCCAGATGGAAGCAGCCCGTTCGCTCGGAATGACACACGGCATGGCAATGAAATTGGTAATAATACCTCAGGCAATCAGGATTATATTGCCGGCGTTTGCAAACGAGTTCGTAACTCTTATCAAGGAGACTTCCGTGCTCGGTTATGTAGGTGTAATCGAAATATTGAGACGAGGACAGCTCTGGAACGCATCATCGTTTGAGACATTCCCGGCTTATATCGGAGTTGCACTTGCATATATGATACTAACCATTCCTCTGTCCAAGATTATTAACGGATACGAGAGGAAGATGTCCAGAAAGGAGGCGGCGTAAGATGATAGAAGTTAAGAATTTGAAAAAGAATTTCGGTGATCTTCATGTGCTGAAAGGCATAGACCAGACCGTAAATGACGGAGAAGTTCTCTGCATCGTCGGACCGTCCGGCTCCGGCAAATCGACCATGCTCAGATGCATCAACAGATTGGAAGAGCCGAGCAGCGGTGAGATATATATCGATGGCGAACTGATAACAGAAAAGAATATAGATCAGGTCAGAACAAAAATGGGAATGGTATTCCAGTCGTTCAATCTGTTCCCGCATAAATCGGTAATAGAGAATCTCACGCTCGGACCGCTAAATGTAAAGGGCGTAAAAGAAGAAGAGGCTAAGGAAAAGGGAATGAAACTTCTTGAACGAGTCGGCCTTGCGGAAAAGGCAGAGGAGTATCCGAGGATGCTCTCGGGCGGTCAGCAGCAGAGGGTTGCCATCGCCAGAGCGCTCGCGATGGATCCCGAGGTAATGCTGTTTGATGAGCCTACGAGCGCTCTCGACCCTGAAATGGTCGGCGAGGTTCTTGATGTAATGAAAGATCTCGCTCGCGAAGGCATGACCATGGTTGTGGTAACTCACGAAATGGGATTTGCCAAGGAAGTAGCAGACAAGGTTATCTTCATGGATGACGGCTATATAGTAGAAGAGGGAAGTCCTAAAGAAGTCCTCGAGAATCCTCAGATGGACAGAACAAAGGACTTCCTCTCAAAGGTACTGATATAAAACGCAATCATATAAATTTAACTATGTGCAAAGGCAGCGGCATTGCCGCTGCTATTTGTTTGAAATATTTCAGAAATGCTATTGATTTAGCCGAACGGCTATATTATAATCTCAATATAGAAAATTTAGTCGAACGAAGAAATTTATAATCTCAAAACAGGAATTTAGTCGTTCGCCTAAAAATGAGATACGGTAAAGGTTACAGCAATCATTTATTTG
>JAFREV010000121.1 GCA_017434685.1 Mogibacterium sp. | reverse complement strand
CTTCTGATGCGGCAATCCGTAAGGCCGTCGATGACCACAACAAACTCTGTGAGCTCATCAGAGCCATCGGAGATTTCCGCAAACTCGACAACCCTACTATTACAGGTTACGAGTACAACGTAATCACATTGGCTACTTACGCCGCACCTAAACACCTCCTCATCGACAAACTCGAAGAGACGCTTGAGGAACTCAAGACAAGAGAGCCGGATCCTAATCCATGGTTCAAGGCCAGAGTTCTCGTAGTCGGCTCAGAGGTCGATGACACAGACTTCATCAAGGTTGTAGAGGACAGCGGTGCATTCGTATGCGCTGACAGATACTGCTACGGCTCGCTGCCGGGCAGAGACCCTATCTACCTCACGGACGATGAGGACGCTCTCACACAAATCTGCAGAGCATACATGAACAGAGCAGAGTGCCCTCGCATGATGGATACAGCCACCATGGACGGCCGCCGCTCATATGTAGACGAGATGGCTAAGGAGTACAAAGCAGACGGCATCATCTATCAGCAGATGAAATTCTGCGATCCGTGGGCATACGAAAAGATGATGGGATCCACCATCCTAAGAGACGAATACGGATGGCCTGTACTTTCAGTAGACAGACCGTACTCAATCGGCACCTCCGGACAGATGCGCACCCGTGTACAGGCGTTCATGGAGAGCATCGACATTAAGAAGATTCACAAGGAGGCGTAGATATGGCTATCAAGAAATTCGAAACAATGAAGAACCCTGAACCTATCAAGGGTGATAAAAGATACGGTGACTTATACAAACCGGGCGGCAAAGTCAGAAAACGCCGTGAGTGGCGCGGAGTAGGAGACACCCTCTACGATTACTGGCGCTGGCTGGGCATACTGATGACCCTAGGCAAATTCGCGGTAGTTCCGCGCAACGTCAAAGCTATGTTCAGATATCGCTGGATGGCCAACTACCTGGCAGTACCTATGATGGTAGACCGCTTTACTCAGGGCCTGAGAGGTGAGTACCTCCGCATGGCTCACGAGCAGCAGGACCTCATCATCATCGACGTAGCCAAACTCCTCGGAAACATCTTCCGCGGTGACCGCAGAATCGGTAACGACGAAGAGTTCTCCAAGATCAACGTACTTGTAGATGAGAACGAGATGACGGCAGTCATGATGGGATTCCCGAATCTCAAGAGCACAAGCCGTGAGACTCCGTCCACATACGTATCCGTACTGCTCAATCAGCACGCTGCAGAGCACTACATCGACGTAGCACAAGAATTCGGTCTGGCAGGAGACGTTTGCCCTATGCCTGAGGCAGAAGCCGGCGTATCCATAGACGATGATGCACCGGTACTCGGTGCCTGCGCTATCCAGTGCAACACCACCTGCGACGGATCGCTCCTCGGTAACGGAGTTATCTCGAGAAGACTAGAGAAGGAAGACGGCATCCCTGTATTCCAGCTTCCTGCACCGCTCCGCCACAAAGAGGACGACGTACAGGAATATGCGGCTGAGGAGATCAGACGTGCTATCAAATTCATTGAAGAGCACACAGGTCACAAGTGGGACTGGGATTACTACTTCGAATGCGCACGCAGAGTCAACTACGCGACCAAGTGCCGTAACGAATGGCTCGACATGAACAAGACGGATTATCCGCAGGTCTTCGGCGGCAACCTCGCGCTTTACACGGAGACCAACTACATGGCGATTTGCGGTAAGGTGCCGGAGTTCGAAAGATGCGACAGAAGACTCATGAAGCTTGCCGAAAAAGCATACAAGAAACAGAAGATGGCTGCCCCTGAGTACCGCCACAGAGCGATTGTATGGGGCGTTCAGTCGCACTTCTATATGGACTTCCTCGTATGGCTCCTGAACTGCTGGGGCATCGTGCCTCTGACGGACATGCTCTCATGCATCAACACAGAGATGATCGCTGAGACCGACACACCTGAAAACAGAGAGCAGGCATACTACGATATGGCCATGCTGACTGAGGAGATGATAATGCGTAACCGCACACACGGCGGATACAAAGTACTGCTCGACGACCTATTCGAGTTTGTTGAGGAATACAACGCAGACATGATCATCCTCTGGGAGCACATCACATGTAAGGCCCTCGACGGTATGCACGGACTCTTCGAAGACAGAGCAAGAGAACGCGGCATTCCGCTGATCTGGGTAGACCACCAGCTCTTCGACCCTCGTGTTATCAGCAGACAGGGCGTAAGGGATCAGGTCAACCAGTACATGAGAACTGTCATGCAGGAAGAACCGCTCGATCCGACGCTCGAGATTCTCGACGATGACAATTCGTGGTAGAGTCCAAAGACGATTTTGCAGATCCTGCAAGAAAACCGACATAGAAGACGGAGGAGATATAATGAATAAAATAGCAAAATTTTTCCTGTATTTACTGCTTACATGCAGCGGCCTCTTCGTAGTCACATTCACGATATATATCTTGAATCTGGACATGAAGATGACTTCGATGATCGAGCCGTTCCTGCTCAGGCACTACGACAGGATAGACAGAGACCAGCACCTGTAGGCGAAAGCAGCTTGCAGTATCAGGTCAAATAACCGCAACAGCAAGTTGCAGTATCAGGTCGAATAACCGCAAAAGCAAGAGATTAGAAATTCTGCATACACAGATGCGGTATAGTGAAGTTACAGATGTATAAGATACAAAGAGCGCTTCGGATAACAGTTCCGAAGCGTTCCTTTATTTTGAGACCACACACTAATCCTCAAGACACTCACTGATCATCAAGACACTCACACTGTCTTGAAATACAAACTGTTTGTAGGGATGGTTTATGATTTTAAAAAAAATTAAATTCCTACCTTGACAATAGGAAATGCTCGTGTTAATATCTCATTGTAAGAAGTTAGAAATAACTAACTACACCATAATACTTTCATCCCTCTTACGCTTAGGGAATGTTCCTAAGCACAATATCTACAAAAGCGAGACAGCCGGCACCTGCCGGTTGTTTTGTTTATTGGGTTTTATTTGGAATTATAGAAAAGACAAAATTAATTAGCCCGCTCGCTGTGACTACGGCGGTGATGTATAGAAACATCGCAGGGATTCTCCCGAGTGACGCCTCAACTGATGTGACTACCGGCTGGTTGGATGTGTGGTATGGCGAAAGGTAGAACATATTGGCGTAACCGTGCATTCCGCATCCTGACGCCGAGCAGTACATTTCAGTCACAATGTTGATACCCACTGCGACTGCGCATAGGGCAAGGAATAGGTATGTTGCTCTCATGAAGCCTTTAATACTTGTGTCTGCCATACCGCTCAGTCCTATAGTCAGGGATATGAAGAGGAGTATAGCGTGCCAGTCAAAACCGTGCAAAGTGAGTACAATGTATGGTCTTAATATGTCCTCCGGGAATATGAAAGTTGCTACGGCACTCACGAAGGTGTAGCCGAGCATAAATGTTAGCACGGTCTTTTGACCACGCTCGGAAAGATGCGGAAGGAGTATGCAAAGATACATCGGAATCGAGCAGAGCTGGAAGGGGATGTACCAGAAATTATAAGCTCCGCCACAGACTATTTGGTATACGAAAATTTGCTTGAAGATTTCCGATGCGAGCAGAACCCATCCGGCGTACGAGAAGATCTTGATCCTCTGCTCGTAGCTTAGGCGAACTGCGTAGCGTGTTAGAAGAATAGCTGCGCCTATGTAGAGGGCTGCAAGAAAAATGTGCAGCTCTCCGAACATAGGAGGTGTTTCCATTGTCCATGCAAAATGTTCCATTATCCGTGCAAGTCCTTCTGTCATGAGACGGCCTCGCTCTCACTTGAGTTAGGCTCGGACTCAGCAGAGCCGTCGGATTTGCGAAGGACAATAAGGGAGATTGCGGCAAGCAGTGTTGATGCTGCAATCCACATACCTGCAATCCACATTGCCGCATCTGAGAAGACATTCTCCTGCATTATGTTGATGAGATTGTCCTCGTCAGGATAGAGTATCCAAAGGTCATTGTTAAAGAATATCTTGTGAAAGACCGTGAAGACAAAAGTGAAGTTTATAGCAGAGGCGATTGCTATTACGACAGTGCATATCAGAACACACGCCAAAGATATGAGATATCCTCGTGCCAGAACGCGAGGTGTTTTCTTTCTGTTGTGTACATATATATATAGGATGAGACCTGCGGACAAAATGATTGAAATGGATCTCGCTCTCATACCTTTCATGAATAGAACTCTGCAGTCATACAGATGTTGTTTCTCACGATTTGTAAAGAACGGCTCTTTGACTCCGTCTATCGTGGCCTCACTGTTGTCGAGGGTATCGAGCCTACCGACACAGTAGTCGAGCATATCCTCAGTAACGTGAACAGCATCATCGAGGGACATTTCTCCTCGGACATTGGACGGCGTGTCATATTTGGCATATTCATTGCGCCACCAGTTCGGAATCCAAAAGCAAAGAGCCTCCGTCGCAGTGAGGAGGAGTATGAACAAAACAAGCAGGCCTACTGCAAAAGCTGCCGCCCTATCTGTGAAAGATGAGTTTTTAAATCGAGGAATTCTATCTAAAATCATATATTCATAATAAACTCTGGCAATGAATATTGCAAAACTACTAAATTGGTCCTGTATCTTCATTACTATCAGAAAAGGACCATTTTTCCTTGCCATTTCTCAAATATTTTGGTCCTGTTTTTTACACCTTGTCCAAATAGGAACAATAGATGCTCATCTGCTCCCGGCTTTTTGGTCCTCTTTTGGAGGCTTTTTTAAGACAGGAACAATTACTGTTTGTTTTATTGTGTCATTTTGTTCCGATATCAGTGACGTTTGGGAAAAAGGACCAATATGAACTAAAAAAAAGAAACACAAAATGCACTTTAGTGCTTTAAAGTGCGAAATGCTTGTGGTATACTTCAGTTGCACAGAAACGCAGGGGATAAACGTCGATAACAGAGAAACAAAATTGTTGAGGAACTCATGCGGAGGTTCACCTATGATTACAGATAGAGAAAAGAAAAATATGCAGCAGCTTTTTAAGGCTGTACTGACGTTGAGAGATGAGGAGGAAGTCCGCAAGTTCTTTGATGATGTGGCGACTATAAAAGAAGT
>JAFREV010000120.1 GCA_017434685.1 Mogibacterium sp. | reverse complement strand
TATCATTCCCTCGCTGATTTCGTCATTTTTTTCTTCTTTGAGTGTTTCATAGAATGACTCTTTGATGTCAGCACTTATGGTTTCCGTCCTGGAACTGAATGCTCCTTTAGGAATCAGCCGTCTCATGGTCTTCGGAATGTCTGCGGTCAGCAGTGTTTCCTGCATCTTGTCTTTACCCAGGAAAAGCACGGCGACGGATGCCATTATCCCGATTATAACGCCCTCAGGGCCAGCGAGGAAAGGAATGAGGTCTATCGTCGCAACCAGTATTGCAACTACTGCAGTGACCAGGGAGTCGATGAGGAATGTCATCTCTTCGACCGCGAATATATTTTTGGCATCGACCTTAATGTCTATATCCGATGCGTTCAGATACGATTTCAGACTGAGTGCGGTGTAAGGCACTCTGTGTTTGAGGCAAATCGGAACCGTCAGTGATTCGAGTTCCTCGATAACCGGCCTCAGCCAAGAGGTTATAGGTCCGGCGAGGAGTTCTCTCGTCTCATCCGAATGCAGGAATTTTGAGACTTCTGTCTGAAGAATCTCATCTGTGTCTGAGAGTTTTTTAATCTCACCTGCACGCCATCTGTCAAATACCGGTACGGCAACCTCCTTGACGATAGGGTCGACCAGGGTGTCCACTGCATCTCTGTAAAGCTCAGGTATATGTTTGCTCACGACATCTTCTATTGCGGAAGATGCGATGAGCTCAGCTATATCCGCTTTGAATTCTCTGAGATCTTCGTCTATGCGGCCGCAGTAGGAGAGACCTCTTGCAACGGAGAATTCGGGGTCGGTTGCCGAGATTACGACTGCATCTTTAAACACGCCGCTGCACCAATCTCTGATCGCAGGCAGTTTGCTGACGCCGCCTGTGAGGAATATGAGCTCAGGCTGGCTTCCCGTTATGTTCTTCTTAACATCCTCAAGAGATGAGATGAAGACTTCCTTCCAGGACTTCCTGCCGAGCTTATCAATCTTCTTGTTTACAAGTTTATCCGCTATCTTGGCATCCATTTTGAGGACGAGTTTGACAGGCCTGTCGTAGTGGAGGACTATGCTCTCCTGACAGCTGTTCTTGCTCCAATAATCTTCGTCCGAATAGTATTTTTCTTTTAATCTTCTGGCTGCGAACTCGGCATAGGTGCGCCATGGCTCGCTCTGGTTGAATACGGACTGCACTTTCTTCTTGTGAAGCCCGGCTGAGGCTACGGATTCTTCGAGAAGTATCTCATCCATGAGTCCGCCGCCGAGAACGACTTCTCCCGCGGTCTGCATCTCGACTTCTTTGCCGCCCATAATGTACGCGAAATCCGTTGTGGATGAGCCTATGTCAACAACCAGCACCGGCTTTGAGAGTATGTCGACTCCGACCTGGAGATGTTTGGACTGGCATGCACTTACCATAGCAGCCCTCGACTCTGAGATTATCTTTGCAGGAGGGTATCCCGCACTTTCGAATATCTCTCTGTAGTGTTCTCTCGTGTTTTTATCCCAGCCGGCAGGGCAACCGATATAAAAACTGCATTCTTCATTCTTAATAAGGTCGCCTGAACCGTAGAGTTCTCCGAGAACTCCGGCGGCAAAGCTCTTGATATCCTCGGCACTTCCTCTGTCACTTAAGAAGCGGCTTTTGAATCTGAGTTTTCTCTTTACGACATCGTCAGCATAGCAAGCTTTTTCTCCGACCAGTAATTCACCGTTTGTGAGTCTGGCGTATGCTGTAATAAAACTCTGCTCACCGACAACGGTGAGCATATCAGGTACATTCTGCTCTTCTTTTACCAATCTTGCGATTGCACTTTCGGCATCGCCGAGGTCAAATCCGAAAAACCTATCCATATGCTGCGTGTCTCCTATGCTCAGTTACCCTTGGATGCAAGCCCTTTTTTGAGAAGTTTGCCGTCTGCAATCATGGCAGGTCTTATTGTTCCTGCACTTGCGCCCGGCATCATATCAAAGAATGATGCGTTATCTTCGCTGTAATCCACAACCTCAATCTGCTGACGGTGGAGATAATATTTAATACCTGCAATCTTTTCAAGCGCAAACTCCGGATCTCCGCTGTATGATGCGGCGAGGAGATCGCTGAAGAGTTCAATCTCGGCAGGGGAGGCTTCGCGGCCTTCCAGTTTGCCGGCCTGCTCGCGGTGTGCTTGTTTCTCGGTAAGTCTCACTTCATCAAGACTTTGGTCAACAGAAATCATAACCGTTCTGAAATTTCTGTATATTCTGTCCGCATCTACTTTCTGTTCTACGTGGTATTCTTTTTTCTTTGCAGGTCCTGTCTTGTTCTGCATGGTGCCCGAAAGATATAGGGCAGCTGCTCCCATCAGGATTGAAATGCCTCTGGTGATGAGGTCGTTTCTGGCATTTGCCGTTTCTGCAGCGTTCATTCCGAGCATAATGAGAGGCATCAGGCCATATACCAGAAGTATTAGTGCCGCTATCACGAGCAGTATTCCTGCAATGGATGTCTTTTTCTTAGGACCTGACTCTCCGACGCCTTTTTCAAATACCTTGGTAGAACCAAGTGAATCCATAAAAGGAAGTGAGAGTCTGACGGCTTGCATCATGTGCGCCGCAGAGTTGCGCTCTGCATCGGATCCCGCTGCATCGTTGTGCGTCAGCAGGAGTTTGTCGACTTCTTTTTCGAGCACTGCAACTGCTTTTTCCGCAGTTCCCGCAGCGGATATCTCCGTAAGCAAGTGGTCTTTATCCTTTTCAAGTAGTTCGGTAAGTTTCATATCTCTGTATTTCCCTGTTCATTTATCTGCTTTGAACTTCCACGAATATGATACAGTTTTTTGCAGTTTCTAACAAGTGAGAAGCAAACTCTTAAATGTATATTTATATGCTGAAAAACTGAGAATTTGTGCTATACTTGTTCATTATGAAATGGTTTGTCAGACAAAACCATAAATGGAGGGTAAATGAAACTGAACGATGAAGGAAATGTCAATCCGTTTGAGAATGACAAATTTACCGTAGGAATGTTTTTGGTAACCATAGGAATTGTGTACGGAGACATCGGTACATCTCCTATGTATGTAATGAAGTCCATAGTCGAGGGGAACGGCGGACTCATAAATGTAGACAGCGAATTCATTGTGGGATCGCTTTCGCTCGTTATTTGGACCATAACACTTCTGACCACTGTCAAACACGTATTGATAGCGCTCAGGGCAGATAACCACGGAGAGGGCGGTATCTTCGCTCTCTACAGCCTGGTAAAAGACTGTGGGCCATGGCTTATTATTCCGACCATGATAGGCGGATGCACCATGCTTGCGGACGGAGTTCTGACGCCGGCGGTCACGGTTACGACCGCGGTTGAAGGCCTCAGGAGTATCGAACCTATGAACAGGTTCCTCGGAGAAGGGCAGACGATAGTACTTCTTATAACGATTGCCATAGTTTGCGCGCTCTTCCTGATACAGAAAAACGGCACGAGCTCAATAGGAAAACTCTTCGGGCCGGTCATGCTGATTTGGTTCACCTTCCTTGGCGTTACGGGGATTTGGCTTTCACTCGGAGATCTCAGCATACTGAGGGCTCT
>JAFREV010000119.1 GCA_017434685.1 Mogibacterium sp. | reverse complement strand
AGTCCTATCTCGCCTATTGCCACGGCTTTCGGATGCGCTGCGAGTTTTCTTATCTCTTCAATATCCGCATCCATCATCTTCGAAGCTTCCTCGGGCGTGGCTGCGGCCTTATACTTCGGCGCCTGATCCGGGTGGATTCCCACCGCCGCATAGCACCAGCTGTAATCATCAGCATCTCGGAGCGCTTGCTTGGCCGAATCCACATCTGATGCCACATCAATAAGACAGGCGAGCTCAGACTCTTCTATCTCAGATGCCAGAGTTCGCCTTTCTTCATCCGTGTATTTCTCAAAGTTCAGATGTGTATGTGCATCAAACAGCATTCTTTGCTCCGATTTCGCTGAGTGCTTCGAGTTCTTTGTCGATGTCGATTCTCGGGAAGAGGATTTCTCCCTTTTCAACCTTGGCTCCATCCATCATATAGAACTCATATGCGTCTTTCCATACGGCTTCCTTATCAGAGATGCCGAGTTGCTCTCTCATGCGGTCCGAAGTCGTATGCATGAAAGGAACTATGAGTATCGATACGATTCTGAGACTCTCTGCGAGATTTCTCATTACTGTATCAAGTTCTGCTTTCTTGCTTTCATCCTTAGCAAGCGCCCATGGCATCTTTTCGTCGATGTATTTATTGGCTCTTGCGATCAGAGTCCATATCTCCTCGAGTGCGAGGTTGAACTGGAACTCGTCCATACGCGCGCTTACCTTATCTGCAACCGAAACTGCCATATTGATGAGTTCTTCGTCGATCTCATCTTTGGTCGCAGCTTCAGGAACTTCACCGCCGCAGTATTTCTGAATCATGGAAACCGTACGGGAAAGCAGGTTGCCGAGGTCGTTTGCGAGGTCGAAGTTCATCCTTCTGAGCATAACTTCGTTAGTGAATATTCCGTCCTGTCCGAAAGTGTACTCTCTGAGCAGGAAGTATTTGAGTGCATCGATTCCGTAGCGCTCGATGAGAATTACAGGGTCGATTACATCCACGCCCTTTGCGGCTTTTGACTTGGAAACCTTCTCTCCTCCGAGCAGAAGCCAGCCGTGTCCCCTTACCTGTTTAGGCAGCGGAACGCCTGCGCTCATCAGCATTGCCGGCCATATGAGCGAGTGGAATCTTACGATTTCCTTACCAACCAGATGGCAGTCGCAAGGCCAGTATTTATCGAATTTCTCAGGCTCGTCCGGCCATCCGAGAGCCGTGATGTAGTTTGAAAGTGCATCGAGCCATACATAGATTACGTGTTTCTCATCGATCGGTACAGGAATTCCCCAGTCGAATGACGATCTTGAAATGCAGAGATCCTCCATACCCTGCTCTACGAATGCGATCATCTCATTGCGCCTTGTCTCAGGCTCGAGGAACTCAGGAGTCTCTCTGAAGAGTTTCAGCAGATCATCCGCATATTTGCTCATCTTGAAGAAGTAGGCGTCTTCCTTTGCCTTGGTGACAGGGCGTCCGCAGTCCGGGCATTTGCCGTCTACGAGCTGGCTCTCCGTCCAGAAAGACTCGCAAGGTGTGCAGTAGAGACCTTCGTATTCGCCTTTGTAAATGTCCCCGGCTTTATACATCCTCATGAACATCTCCTGCACGCGCTTGATATGTCTCGGTTCGGTGGTGCGGATGAAATCGTCATACGAAATCTCCATAGTGGCCCAGAGATCTTTGATTCCGGCTACTATCTCATCCACGTACTCCTGAGGTGTGACGCCTTTTGCATCAGCCAGAGTCTGAATCTTCTGACCGTGCTCGTCCGAACCCGTCAGGAACATGACGTCATAGCCCTGAAGCCTCTTGAAACGAGCCATGGCATCTGCCATAACCGTGCAGTATGTGTGTCCGATGTGCAGATTTGCACTCGGATAGTAAATAGGTGTTGAGATGTAATAAGTCTGTTTATCCATTATAAAAACCCTTTCTGCTCGAATGAGAGCACGCAAAGAATACTAAATCCTATGATTATTTACAGCAGTGAGAATTCGTTCTCGTCTATGCTGTAGTCGCCCGTGCCGGACATCCTCTCATATGTCGTAATCGACTTTACGAGTCTGTCGGTTGCAACGGCAAGTATTGACAGCGATGCCGCAACGAGCACCAGTCCTGCTATTGATATTTCAATCTTTCTGTTCTTGTTGATTCTCATATTTATAGACCCTATTCTGTCACTAAAAATAATGTTCCGAATAAGTATAACAAAAAACGGCGTTTTATGCGATGTAAAGTTTACGAGCGCAATAGGTAGCATGTGCTCGCACCATCGCCACTATAACCAAAACCCCGATTATAATCGGGGTTTGTGAGTTCTATACGTGCTGTTGTCTTCCGATTTCGAGTCCCATTTTGAAGGCCTCTACGTTCGGCTCTATGAGTTTAGGCTTTGCTTCGAATTTGTGGTTGATGCCCTGAATGATTACATCCGCAGGCACCGCATCCGTCGCACCTACATATACTCCGAGCATAATTACATTGAGCGCCCTCTCGTTCTTGATATCGATCGCCATCTGCGTTACCGGAGCCTTGATGACGGTGATGTCGTCTCTTTCGATCGGATCCGT
>JAFREV010000118.1 GCA_017434685.1 Mogibacterium sp. | reverse complement strand
GCATCGCAGACGACATGCTCACAACCGTCGTCCTCGCAGCCAAGTGCCCTAAACTTGTGGCGCCTGCCATGAACACTGCAATGTACGAGAATCCTGCATCTCATGATAATCTCAAGAAGATACGGGAATACGGATACACCGTGATCGAGCCAAACGAAGGCCTATTGGCCTGCGGCGACGAAGGAAAAGGCAAAATGCCTGAGCCTTCTGAGCTGCTGGAGCATGTCCTTTATGCTCTAACTCCAAAGGACATGCAAGGTCTATCGGTGCTGGTCACTGCAGGGCCTACGCAGGAAGCGATAGACCCCGTGCGCTACATCACCAACCACTCCAGCGGTAAGATGGGATACGAAATAGCGCACGCAGCAGCGATGCGAGGCGCGGATGTCACGCTCGTCAGCGGCCGCACATCTCTCGATGTGCCCCTCGGCGTCACACGCGTAGACGTCACCAGTGCAGCCGACATGTATGACGCCGTGGTTAAAAGAGCACCAAAAACAGACATGCTCTTTAAGGCCGCCGCCGTCGCCGACTACACCCCGGCCGAAACATCAGATCACAAACTGAAAAAATCCGATGACGATATGTCCATCTCTCTCAAAAGGACCAAAGACATAATCGCAGACGTCGGAAAGAAAAAGAAAAAAGGCCAGATCATCTGCGGCTTTGCCATGGAGACCGAAGACCTCCTCAAAAATGCCAAAGCCAAACTCGAAAAGAAAAACCTCGATATGATCTGTGCCAACAGCTTGAGGACAGAAGGAGCGGGCTTCGCAGGCGACACCAATGTAGTGATTCTCATCACAAAAGATGACAGCACCGAGCTCGGCAAACTCACCAAGCTCGAAACCGCCCACCGCATACTCGACAAAGCCCTCGCCCTTAAATCCAAATAACACCAAATCAAAAGTGTCACCGCTGGTGACACTTTTTTCGTATCTTATTTCATTTCCAAAGCCTTCTGAACCATCTCCTTGTCCATGATTGCTAAGTCCAAAAGTCGACTCAAGAACCCGGTATATCCCTTACCGACTGTCTTCGCCCGCCTCAGAGTCTCCGGCGTCATACGAAGCGCAACGGGAATCTTCTTTTCCCGCGCTCGTTTCTCTTTTGCCTTCTCTGCCATAGCCACTAGCTCCTCATACGAGTACTCCGGGCAATCCTCATCATAAACTATAGGCTTTTTTGCCGCTTCTTCGACCTCTCTCTTTAATTCTTCCGGCATTTCTTCTCCGGGCTTAATTGTAACTCTTGTGATTCCCATAATATAACCTCATTTCCTTGCTGTTGGCCTTTCTAGCTGTGATAATTCGATACCTTTCATCTCTCATTGTATATACTACAAACATTAAACGCCTTGCTTTTCCAATTATCATATAACGATTCTCTTCTACGCTATGAACTTCGTCATATAGTTCTATTCGATTATCATCTTGAAATACATAGGCTGCAGCTTCAAAACTTATCCCATGTTTCTTTTTATTGTTTCTATTCTTCTGTTCATCCCATTCCACTATAATTTCATTAATCTCTATTACGCTCATAGTATAACCTCATGTAATACTTTTGTAAATACTTTTCTGTCCATTTACTTGTGAGGAAATGCTACACGAAATACAATAATACGTCGAACAAAAAACGCACGCAAAACGACGAAAAATCCACGGATTTTGAAAAAAAGGAAAAAGTGCAAGGAAATACATGAAAAGAGCGGAACCCTTAGGTTCCGCTCTCTTAGATTCTCAGATGCTTCGTTCCTCAGAATGACATTTCATCATCCTCAGTGTAGCGAAAAATCTTTTCTAGTGCTTCGGTCTGTAGTTGTCACGAACTACGTTGATGCCTCTTCTTCTGACCATCATGGTGAGTATCATGAACGATACCGCCATGACGAAGAGGAGCATCCACACCGTCAGCATAGCATCGTCGCCTGTGTCGACATTCGACTTGTCTACGCTCTTGCCGCCGCCGTTGCTGCAGTCACATTCGTACTGAGCGACGTAGATTGTATTGCCGGCAGCGTCCGTAGTCTTGACCCACTTGACGAACTGCATGTTCTTAGCCTTAGGGTCAGCAGGTTTCTTAACCTTACCCTTGACGCCTGTGACAATCTTACCCGTCTGAGGATCGACATAGCTGACTACAGGATCCGGCTTATCCGCAACATCGGCGTATGTAGCCACGAGGACGAAGTTGTCGTTTTCGTCCCAGTTGTGGGCCCATCCGGTAAAGATCTTGCCCGGATGCGATGGAACCTTCGGAGCATTGGTTTCCTTGTCCATAGCTTCCTTAGCCTCTTCCGGTGTGCGATATCTGGTTGACTTGAGAATCATATTCTTCGAGCCAACTCCGCCGGCCTTGCCTAGCGGATCGACATAGATTACATCGCCTCTGTCAGGAATAACACCCTTGGTGTTGGTCACTATTACCTCATGGTGCCGTGTGAAGTAATCCTTATCCTCTACTTTAGTATCTTCAGTAGGCTTGTATCCTTCATCTTCGGCTTCATACCATCCCAGTGCGCTAGGATCCTCTGTTCCTTCAGCCTCAACTTTCTCGTACTTCTCAACAGTATCCCCGACGATGGTTGTGTAGCCGTCTACGGTTTCCTCCTCAACAGTGTACGCTACCGGTTTTTTATCGATTCTCGTTGGCAGATCGGTCCAGGTAGCTGTCAGAACTTCCTCATGGTCTGTTCCCGTAGCCGTTGTTATAGGCGGATATTCATCGTCTATTATTTTTCTGGCTCCGTCTTCATAAACTCTTACCAGGTGGAATACTACATCCGTACGCTTGCTCTTGTCTCCGTCGTACTCTTCCCATTCCTTGATAGCCACAAGCTCTTCCGTGTTGCCGAGTGTATGAGTATTCGTGATAACCCAAGATTCAGGCTGTCCCACGGCAGTCTCTTCCTTGAGAATTGCTACCGAATACTCTCCCTTGTCGTAAATACCGCCATCTCTTATTTCAGTTTTTCCGTCAACATCGAGCTCAACTATGCTGTAATCTACGGACTCACCTTTTACATATTTCTGAAGACCGGTGAAAGTATAGTATCCCTCGTTCCATCCATCGTCGCCCTTGGTGATGGTCACCTTCTTTTCAGGCAAATCCTTATCATTCTTGAGTACAACAGTGAGATGATCAGGCCTTATCTCATCCTCATCATTATGGTCGTTCCACATCTTTATGAATTTGACATCTACAGTCTCATTCTTCTTACCGTTGATGACGTTGAATTCGCCCGGATTGACAGCCTCAACTATTGGCTCCTCGTAATCGAGATCATCGAGGTTGTCATCATCAGGGAGATCAGTCCAATCAGCCTTTTCATAGATTTCCTCGACAACGTAGAGTACCGGAACTTCCTTCTTGACCTTGACGTTCTCCTCTTTCTTCTCAACAGGAACGTTCTCCGCTTCGTAATCTTCCTGAGCATTGAGCGCATCGTATTCATCCTGGTCGATTGATTCACCGCCGGCAGTCGGCATATACATACCTGAAGTCTCATCATATGTGTATGAAGACTTACCGCCTGTCTGAGGAAGCCCACTGTAGGCAGTCTCATCGATAACTATGCTCTCGTCGAACTTGTTGCGATACTTTGTCACATACTCTATTCTCGAGGTCGTAGTCGTTTCCTCTGTCTCGATTTCCTCTGTGACAGGCAACTTGGTCCACTGGTAACCCCAGCCGTCAAGCTGTCCGGTCTCACCGGTTCCTGCAGGAGATGTCGGTGCTTCAACAGCTTTAACAGGCTTGCCGACCTTTTCTTTGTCCTTATCTCCTACCTTCTTCCAAAGCTGGTAGTAGACGTTCTCCGGACGCTTGCCGTCGTTGTTGTTATCATCCTGCCACTCCTTGGTTACCTTAACCGTAGTCACAGGTGCAGCATAGGTGTTGGTTACCGTGGCTTCGTAGCGTTTGCCTCCTTCATCGATTGGCACAACATCAGACACCGTCGAAGTGTACCCGAATACCGGATCCTCAACTACCTTCCAGTCAAGGTCATCGTCGTTGAAATATCTCTTCGGAACATTGGCAAACATAGCTCGTCCTACAGGTTCGCCTTGATCATCCATCTCGATCTTCTTGCTGCCTGCGTAGTAGACTACCTGTTCATCCTTAAATCCGTAGAGATGTACGATTACATCCGAGCGGAGAGCCACTCTCTCTTCATCGGAGAGGTGCTCATCGCCGTCCCAAACCTTTTCTACTTCAACTGTAATTCTGCCCGGCGTGTAACTGTTGGTTACTCTGACCTTGTTGTTCCAGTCTTCCGGCTTGTCCACGTTCCAGGACTTGTCGCCTTTGCTCTGGTATTCTACAACAGTTGTGTAATCATCTACAGCATCCTCGCTGACCGTGTAGTCGTAGACTTTACCTTCAGAATCAGTCTTAGGCAGTTTCTTCCATACAGACTTCCAGTTGTTGTCATCGTTCAGAGTGATGCTATCAACATCTTCGCCGTCGATATCCTTGCCGTCCCAACCATATGCATCAATGCTGACGGTTACGCTCTTAGGTCTCTTGCGATCCTGATCGTCGTCATCATCCCACTTCTTCTGTACGACAACCTGAGTCTCGTTGACATCGAGAGTATTAGTGATGCGAACTTTGAGAACCTTAACATCCTCATCGCCGACCTTCTCGACATCCCAATCACCCTTGTCAGGTATCGCATCGTCCCACTTATCCGTGGTCTTGTTATAGTACTCTGTCTTTGATGAATATCCGTCAGGTACGCTGACTTCCTTAACGTCATAGCTCACAGCCTTGCCTTCAACAACTGTCGGCAAGTCAGGCCATACAACGTAGTGGTCATCGTTTGTTCCGTCGATAGGTTCGAAGTCGTCTGTCTGTCCCTTTGTTGCAGGCTTAGCAGCATCAACATCTCTGCTTGCGTTGTCTTCTGTTCTGATTCTAATCAGCTGGAACTCTACAGCAGAACGTTTTGACTTATCCTCGCTATCGCCTTCCCATACCTTCTGAGCCTTGACGATAATCTTGCCCTGATAACTATTGGTAATCGTACCGCCATCAAGAACAGCCTCATCCACCTTGGATTCATCATAGTCTGAAGTAGCTGTATTATCATTATTCTTGTACGTTGTCGTGTACTTGTCGCCCACACTGCTTTCAACAACACGGTAGGTGTATTGTTTACCGTCAGCATCCTTCTCAGGCAGGCCGGTAATAGTGAATGACTGGCTGTACTTATTATCAGCAGTAGCACCATCATCATTCCAGTGCAGGTGATACTTGTCAGTAACCTCAGTCCACTGAGTACCTTGAGCTGTCGGATCATCGGCAGTTGTGCGGTAGAGCTTCAATTTGTTCTTAAGCTCTGTCGCATTGTCGTGCTTCAAGTTACCGTCATCCCAAATCTTAGTGGCCGTGAAGGAAGCTCGTTTATAAACGTTGGTAATAATCCAGCGTCCGTCATCAATACCGTCAGGATCAACGATTGGGTCCTCATAGTTCGGCAACTGCTTTTCATCCACTCTATAAGTGATTCCTTCGCCCGCAGCATCGAGCTTAGGAAGACCGTCTACAGTCTTCTGCCATACGTTGCGGTTAAAGACAGTGCCATTCTCTGACTCACTGAGTGATACTTCTTTTGTGTATTCAGTATCACTCTCTTTGGTAAATCCAACACCGTCTGCAACAAGTGCAGGAGTATCTACTGTTGTTGTGGCAGTTATCTTGAATTTAATAACCTCTGGACGCAGTTCATTTACACTGTCAAATGGACGTGATCCGAGCACAGTATTGTCTGCGTCATCATCGGACCAGATCTTACGTATGACGAGTTTTGTTGTGTCGTTGTATACGTTGGTGAATATGTCTGCGCCTTCTCTGCCGTTACCCCAAACAACTCCGCCATCCTTGATCTCGATGGTACCGTCTTCATTACGTGTGACAGCAATCTTGAGCGTCTTAGAAGTCGCATCGTATGTCATGTCCTCAAGATCGCCCTTGAGCTCTGTTACCGTGTACTCGAAGACCTTGGTATCCCCATTCTCGATCTTGTCTTTCATATCAGATCCGTAGAATGTGAACTTCGGCAATTTGAAAGTATACTCGGACTGTCCGACTGTCGGCGTAATCGTCACATAGTCCTTAGCCGGGCGTGGTGCACCATCCACAGGTTCAATCGTAAATGTGAACTTGTCACCGCTCTTGAACTTGCGCCCTGTGATGACCTTCTTGGCCTCTGGTTCTTTATCATACTTCATCGGCTCATGCTTGTTGGTCACGGTGATGCCCTTTTCATAATCGCCACCGTAAGCTGTGGTGTAAGGCGTGATGGCCTTTGTCTTATCTGACTTCCATACCTTGACATCGTCGATTACCGGTGTGTGAGCCGTCTTGTTGCCATCCGTCTCTTCGACATCGCCGTCTTCTTTGACACTGTATTCGATCTCCACGCTCTCCCAATCCGGATTCTCTGACGTGCCCTTGTTTACACGTGCATACTTCGGCAGATTCTCGAATACAACTCTGTTCAGAGTTCCCTGAGTCTTGTCGTCTTTCTTCGGCTCGACTGCGATGTAACCCTCTGTGTACTGACTCGTCACGTCTTCGATTGTGCTGTCAATATTAGATCTGAACTTGACCTTTGCGCCAGCAGGCAGATCCCATACGGATGTAGCCTGCCCATCGATGGTCTGATACAGTCTGAAGTAGATCTTCTCAGGCTTTACACCGTCTCCCGGACGCAGGCCGTCTACATCATTAGCATCATCCCAGATCTTGTCCACACTGAAGTCGACCTTGTCTTCAGTATCATCATTGTCGATTCTGAATATCAGGGTATCCTTGATCTCTTCGTTGTTGACCTCCTTCCACTCCTGAAGCAGAATCTGGCGAATAGTCTTTCTATTGGTAAGCATGCCCCAGAGACCTGAACCATCAAGATTTGTCTCTGTTGCTGTGTAGTTATACGGTGTACCGTTATCATCGGCATACGGCAGGTCGACCCATGCATTCTCCCATACGAATGTGTCGTTTTCATTGAGAGTGTCAACTGACTTGGAGCTGGTTGTTG
>JAFREV010000117.1 GCA_017434685.1 Mogibacterium sp. | reverse complement strand
GGGCAGTGTTTAACTACGCGATGCCGATAATCTGTTTCGCGCTGGCATTTACCGGCGTTACGGCAACAAAAATGACCCCGGAAGAACAAGCCAGGGCCAATGCGGGTGAACTCGTATAATTAATTACTAAGCATCAATATGTCCATAGCCGTAGATGACGGGGTCACTGAGGTCATAGACCTTGACCCTGCATCTGTTGCTGGAATTTCCTTCAATGGTAAATATCTTATTTCCCGATACAGCGGAGACTACGCCGACATGGTCTCTGACATCATCCTTATCCCAGTCGAAGAATATGAGGTCTCCGGCTACGGGGTTTCCGTCCGGCTGGAGCCACTGATCTCTGTATATGAACCAGGCGATGCCGTCGCCGACCATGGCGAATTTAGGCGCCTTTTCTTCTTCTATGTATCCGACTTCATTTGCACACCATGAGACGAAGCACGCGCACCAGTCGACTCTATTTTTGAAGTCGAACCATGACCAGTACGGCTCGCCGTTTTTATTGCCTATCTGTTCCTTTGCGACATTTACAATAGGTACATCCTCAGTAACGCATACGATGTCTTTGTTGTATATGGAGTATGCTTTCTTCCCGATAAAACTTCCGAGAAAATACGCACATACCAGGGCCAATATCAGGACGACTGTTCCTGAAATCATCCTGCGCTGTCTGTTTCTGCGGCGTCTTTCCTGTATTATTCTTTTTTTGATTGCTTCATCTTGTGTATAATTTTCCATAAATCTACTATACATCATTAGACAAGCCGGGACAAATGCTATATCATTGAAATATTATGAAAAGAGGAAAAAGAAAAACAGGACTGTTAATATATGCCATATTGGTGCTGGCGCTTTTTACAGCTTTATGCGCCTTTACGGCAAAGAAAACTTTTTCAGATCTTAAGGCAAACGAGAGTTTTGAAGAAGTGGACTATTTTTCAATGCAAAAATACAGCGACAGAAATTCAAAGCTCGTATTCTCGGCGCTTAAATCCGGCAAAACCGATAAGCTGAAGAAAAAGATGATCAGCTCAGACGGCCTTGATGAAGTGCTTGCGTTTACAGACTGGAGTCAGGCGGATTTTGATAACGCTGTTGGCCTGGGAGCGGGAAGCCTTTCTGCGAAGCCTGATTCTGACGGGCGCATCGATATGAGCGAGCGCTTCTTTATAGATGTGGGAGATACTAAGTATGTTCTCTTCGTAGAAAGCGTATCATCCAGATGGGGCAGAACAGACGAAGGCATAAGTGCAGTTGCAGTGACTACATACAGTCACTTTGGGGACGACCTCGACTGGAATTGGTGCGGAGAAAAAGACGACAGCAGCGCACTGGCCGGCAAGCTTTTCTGGGAGGGAAATCAACCGGAAGAAGTAAAAACTGAAGGCGAATAATCTCGAAAATGGGCGAATTTAAAGTAGTAAGTGAATATAAGCCGACCGGCGATCAGCCACAGGCGATTAAAAAGATCGCGGACGGAATACTTGCGGGAGCAGAAGCTCAGACCCTGATGGGTGTGACAGGCTCCGGCAAGACTTTTACTATGGCCAAAATCATAGAGGCGGTTCAGAAGCCGACGCTGGTTATTTCGCACAATAAGACGCTTGCTGCTCAGCTTCACGGCGAGTTCAAAGAATTCTTCCCGAATAATGCGGTCGAATATTTTGTTTCATACTATGACTACTACCAGCCGGAGGCGTATGTTCCGTCGACGGATATGTATATAGAAAAGGATGCGGACATAAATGATGAAATAGATAAACTGAGACACTCCGCTACGGCGGCTCAGCTCGAGAGACGGGATGTCATAATCGTGGCTTCGGTATCCTGCATCTACGGACTCGGAAGCCCGAGCTCATACCGCAATCAGCTGATCAGTCTGAGACCCGGAATGGAGATGGACAGGACGGGACTTCTCAGGAAATTAACGGAGATACAGTACAACAGAAATGACATGGACTTCGCCCGCGGCACGTTCAGAGCCAGGGGCGACATCGTGGATATTTATCCTGCGGGAGGTGAGAGTGCGGTCAGAGTCGAGATGTTCGGAGATGAGATAGAGAGCATCAAGGAGATAGATCCTCTGACCGGAGAGGTCACGGGAGTGAGATCTCATATTTCAATATTCCCCGCGAGCCATTACATCACCAGCCGCGAGGACATGCAGATGGCGGTTGCCTCAATCAGAGAGGAGCTGAAAGAAAGGCTCGACTGGTTCCGTGCCAACGGCAAGCTGCTTGAGGCCGAGAGACTAGAGCAGAGGACCAATTACGATATAGAGATGATGTTGGAGGTCGGAACCTGCAAAGGAATTGAGAACTACTCCAGACACATCAATTTCCTGAAACCGGGAGAGAGACCGTATACATTGATTGACTACTTCCCTGACGGGGATTTCCTGACGATAATCGATGAGTCTCACGCAATGCTGCCGCAGCTGCGCGCGATGTATAACGGAGACCACGCGAGGAAGGAATCCCTGATAGAATACGGATTCCGTCTGCCATCCGCGTTTGATAACAGGCCGCTTAAATTTGATGAATTCAACGAGCTTACGGGGCAGACTGTCTACGTGTCGGCGACGCCTGCGAAATATGAGCTTGAGAGGTCGGGCGGCATCAGCGCGGAGCAGCTGATAAGGCCTACCGGCCTCCTCGATCCTTCGATCGAGGTCCGCCCGACCGAAGGCCAGATCGACGACCTCATCGGAGAGATATACAAAACTTCGGATAAAGGCGAGCGCGTCCTCGTCACCACCCTCACCAAGAGGATGGCAGAGGACCTCACCAAATTCCTGCAGCAGCAGGGAATAAAGGTCAGGTACCTCCACTCCGAGATAGACAACTTCGAAAGGCTCGAGATTATTCGGGACCTCAGGATGGGCAAATTCGATGTCCTGGTCGGCATCAACCTCCTGAGAGAGGGACTGGACCTTCCGGAAGTATCCCTCATAGCCATACTCGATGCGGATAAGGAAGGTTTCCTCAGGACGGAGACCTCCCTCATACAGACTGTCGGAAGAGCCGCACGTAATGCGGAGGGCAGAGTCATAATGTACGCGGACTACATCAGTCATGCGATGAAGACCTGCATAGACGAGACCGCAAGGCGCCGCGCCGCGCAGGACGAATACAACAAAGCGCACGGCATCGTGCCAAAGACCATAGTAAAACCGATACGTGAGATTGCCAGGGCAACCGGCGATTACCACGAGGAAAGAGACATAAAGAATCCAAAGGCCATGACAGCCAAGGAGCTGCAGGATACCATCCGCGAGGTCGAAAAGAACATGAAGGAAGCCGCAAAGCAGCTCGACTTCGAGCGCGCGGCAGAG
>JAFREV010000116.1 GCA_017434685.1 Mogibacterium sp. | reverse complement strand
GCAATCTGCCTTGCGAGTAGCGTCGATGTAATCGGACAGTGGGAATGTATCAGTTTTGCGCCCTCGGTCTGCACCGCATGTGCCGCCTCCGGCGAGAAAGGATAGCCTGCCACATATCCGAGAAGCTTTCTTGTATCTATGCTCGGATACCTTATGACCGGGAACTCAAAGTCATCCGTGTAGCCCGGCACGCTCGGCGTCACAACCATCGAGTGACCGTGATTTGCCTCGATTATTCTCGCATAATTCAGCACTGCATTGGCCACCCCGTCAATAATCGGTGGGAATGAGTCATTGATTAAACAAATTGTTTTCTTATCCATAGCAATTATCAGATTATCTTCTTTTGCGTCAATTCTAACATAAGAATCGCTCCCGCCATATGGCAGGAGCGGTATTAATACGTTATCGTATGAGATTTATTTGTTTGCTGCGTCCATCTGAGCTGCAACTTCGGCTGCGAAATCTTCTTCTTTCTTTTCGATTCCTTCGCCTACTTCGAATCTGATGACCTTGGTCAGTGCCAGAGCTTCGTCAACGCTCTTCAGATACTCAGCAACAGTCTGCTTTCCGTCCTCTGCTCTTACATAAGTCTGGTCGAGCAGGCAGATGTCCTTCAGTTCTTTCTTTACACGGCCGTCTACGAGACCTTTGAAAATCTTGTTTTCGCTGATTTCCATCTTAGCTGCAATAGCGAGACCTGCAAGTCTTGTCTTTGCTTCCTCTGAAAGGAAGTTAGGCAGATAGTTGAAGTTAAAGCTCTTGTCAGCTCTCTTCTCAGCAAGAGTGTCTACATCTGCTTTGTCCCAAACGCTTCCGACTTTCTCAAGCAGTCCGTTGAGAATAGGCTTAGGAAGTGTGAACGGATCGTTAAGAGCACTTTCGAGAGTAACCTTTCTGAGGTTTGCAAGTTCATCCTCAGAGATCTCATCTCTGCTTACATACTGAGGGTTCATTGCTGCAACCTGCATTGCGATATTCTTAAGTGCTTCCTTGTTGGCATCGTTGTCTGCACCGTCAGCTGCGATGATAACGCCGATGTTTCCGCCGCCGTGGATGTATGTTGCCAGAACCTGACCGCTGGCCTTGTCGATTCTTCTGATTGACATATTCTCGCCGATCTTAGCGATCTTCTCAGTCAGAACTTCACCGGCTGTTGAGCCTTCGAAAGGCATAGCCTTGAATGCTTCGATATCTGTGCTCTCAGCATCGAGGGCAAGCTTAGCAAGTCCTTCTACGAAGCTGATGAATTCGTCGTTCTTGGCAACGAAGTCTGTCTCTGAATTAACTTCTACGACTGCAGCAGTCTTGCCGTCCTCTGTGAGGGCAGTTCTTACAAGACCCATTGCAGCGATTCTGCCGGCTTTCTTGGCTGCCTTTGAAAGTCCCTTTTCTCTCAGAACTTCTACAGCCTTATCGAGATCTCCGTCAACCTCGACCAGGGCTTTTTTGCAGTCCATCATGCCTGCACCTGTCATTTCGCGGAGTTCTTTTACAAGTTTTGCTGTTACTTCTGCCATTTTATTTCTCCTCTGCTTCTTCAGCTTCTTCTGTAGCCTCTTCTGCTTCCTCTACAGCCTCTGCAACTTCTTCGGCCTCTTCAGCGGCTTCTTCGTCCTTTGCAGGAGCAAAGCTCTCGCCCTGCTTAGCCTCGATGATAGCGTCAGCCATTGTGCCTGCAATGAGTTTGACTGCTCTGATAGCGTCGTCGTTTGCAGGAATGATGTAATCTACGTCATCAGGGTCGCAGTTTGTATCTACGATACCTACTACAGGGATACCGAGGATTCTGGCTTCCTTGACAGCGATTTTTTCTTTCTTAGGGTCTACTACGAAGAGTGCTCCCGGCATGCCTTTCATGTCTTTGATTCCGCCGAGGAACTTCTCGAGTTTGTCAGCCTCAGCCTGAAGTTTAAGAGCTTCCTTCTTAGCATATTTGTTGATAGTGCCGTCAGCTTCCATCTCTCTGATCTCGTTGAGTCTGTCGATTCTCTTGCTGATGGTCTTGTGGTTGGTGAGCATTCCGCCCAGCCATCTCTCGTTTACGTAGAACATTCCGCATCTCTCTGCCTCGTCCTTGATAGCAGCCTGAGCCTGTTTCTTTGTTCCTACGAAGAGTACCGGTTTCTCGCTCTCGCCGACCTGTCTCATAAAGTCGTAAGCCTCATCGATGAGTCCTACAGTCTGCTGCAGGTCGATGATGTAGATACCGTTTCTCTCTGCGAAGATGTAAGGAGCCATCTTAGGGTTCCATCTTCTGGTCTGGTGTCCGAAATGAACACCGGCTTCGAGTAGTTGTTTCATTGATACTACTGACATAAAAAATACCTCCGGTTGTTTAACTTCCACTGCCGCTTACAGCCTTCAACCCCGCTTTTTTCAAGGGCACCGCGGCTTGCAGCAGTGTGACAAATAGTTGATAAGCGCATAAACGCGCTCGTATATTGTATTACACGAGCGCGCACGTTGCAAGCATTATTTTAAGGCTTTTCAGCTTTTTTATAGCATTATATTATTCGGAATAATGCTCGATTTTTTATTCCGACTATTTCTGACATTTTTATATAATATTTGTAATCGCAAATGCTGTAGCAGCGACAAATATAGTAATTAAAAGTCCGACCAACAAATTCGGGTTCCTGTTTTTATCCTTATCCATACTCATACCCCCACGTAACTGTGTAACGTTGTAGTTCCTGTAGCAACTTCATTATCTATATGAATATAGATTCTTTCAATACTTTCCGCACGAACGTTGTCTAAAACGCATAAAAGTGGACTTTGTTACTTATTTGTCAGTTTTTTCGCGTCTTTTACCAGCGAATTGATGTTTTCCCTCCTTACCATATCAACGCCGTTGTCTATACGGTCCTTCATAAAATCCGCACGGCCTTTTGATTCTTTGGTGCTGCCCGAAAGCAGAACCTTCCTCATTATCTTCATCAAAAATCCGTCAAACCCCTTTACCTCATCCGGCCTGTATCTGCCGCCGAGTATGTAAAGCAGCACTCGCTTTTCGTTCTTCGGATCAATCTTTCCGATGCTGTAGCCCCAGACCTGTGCGTAGTTGTCTGCGGTCTCATCAGCCATGCCGACACCGAATACTATGAGCTTTTCCATGAGCTCATTGTCCAGCCTCTTGGCAAACTTATCGAAATCTACTATGCCGGAGCCTCTGATCCAACCGCCGTAAATTATGCAATCGTACTCATAGAGATTGATTTCCTTTGCATCCGAAAGAGCTGTGGCCTTGCAGCCCAGCTCCTCTGCTATCCACTCCGCATACTGACGCGTGGACCCTCTCTTGCTTGTGTAGATTACGATGCTCTTACTCACCCTTTAACTCCTCTATGTATTCCTCGAGGCAAACACCGCTCTCCATAATCTTAGTAGCGTGCTCTTTTCCCACATATCTGTAGTGCCACGGCTCATAAATAATCTGCGTTATATCTTCCTTGTCTTTCGGATAGCGAAGTATGAATCCGTAGTCCTGGCAATTCTCCATCAGCCATATCTGAGCAGGGAGTTCCTCCTGCTCGTCTATCAGAGGATCTGCCCATCCTGCTGACGAAGAGTCAATGATATCTATGGCAAGCCCGCACTCGTGCTCTGAGTGACCGGGTTTTGCGGTATCGTTTTTATTAGCCGTCGTATCATAAAGATACTGCTGCGTCTCTCGTGTCCTGAAAGCGGATATTATCTGCGGGCTGTATCCGGCCTCCCTGCAAGCCGCGAGCATCTCTTCAAGAGGCTCTTTGACTCTCGCGTCGACCTCATGCCCGCTTTCTGTGGATGCTGTCTCAACTTCCATTCCTTCAGGCATGGCATTGTCCGGATTGACTAGTATCAGATACCACTCATCAAGTTCCTTAGACTTCAGTTCTTCCTCTGCTGCAGATTCTATCTCCTTTAAATCCTCAGCCCCGCTTTTGATATTATCGGCCACCTCGTAGGCATCCGGTTCATCATTCTTAAGAAATTTGAACCCAAAGTATGTACCTGCGACTGCAAGAACCAATATGAGATCTAATATAAGAAATTTCTTTGTTCTGCTCACGACTGCTCCGTTCTCTTATCCTTTAACGTTTTCTGCGCCCAACATCCTTACGAGTTTTTCCTTTAATTCGTCGGTAAAAGTCACTCTGCTGTCAGCATTTACCCTGACCTTGCGTCCCTCAGGCAAATAGACAAGAACATCTCTGTCTCCCGGATACAGGCTTATCATGTCGGTTATGTGCATCAGGACGCCCTTGTTATCTCCGTGCGATGCCACGACCTCCTCGCTTATCCTGAGCTTAACAGGATTGGCAGGAGGAGCGCTCTGTCTGACAGCTGTTCCGTTCTCCGGACCTCTGTCATAATTTCCGTTCCCGTTGCTGTATCCGTTTCCGTTTCCGTTGTATCCGTATCCGTTTCCGTTACTATTTCCGTATCCGTTCCCTGAGCTCCTGTTTGAAAGATCAGAAATCCTCTCGATAGTGACTATATCCTCTGCGAGTATCTCAGCATCGCTTTCGTCCTTGAAACTGATTTTGCCGGAGACAGCAAGTATCTCATCGTTCGTGATGAGGTTCCTGTTTCTGTCG
>JAFREV010000115.1 GCA_017434685.1 Mogibacterium sp. | reverse complement strand
GTAAGACGTCGTAAACAGAGCGAGTACGGAATCCAGCTCAACGAAAAGCAGAAAGTAAGATTCACTTACGGACTCAGCGAGACTCAGTTCCGCAACCTGTTCGACAAGGCATCCAAGAGGGCCGGCGGAGCCGGTGAAAACCTGCTCATCATGCTCGAGAGCAGACTGGACAATGTCGTATTCAGAATGGGATTTGCCGCCACAAGAAGAGAGGCCCGTCAGCTCGTAAATCACGGACATTTCCTGATTAACGGAAAGAAAGCCAACATTCCTTCAATGGAGGTAAAAGCAGGCGACGTAGTATCCGTAAGGCCGAAATCACAGTCTTCTCCTAAGTTCACAGAGCTTAAGGAAATGATCATAACTACTCCTGCCTGGATTGATCTCAATCTCGACAAGTTCGAAGGTAAGGTAACGAGAAGCCCTGAGCGCGAAGACGTTGACCTTCCGATTGAAGAACACTATATCGTAGAGTTCTACTCGAGATAGGGTAAACCGCCGCACGGACGGCGCAACAATCACAATTATCAATTGAATATATACAGGACAGGAGGAAGAGAATGATCGAGATTATAAAGCCGACAATCACTAAAGAAGTTGATGCAAATAAGCAGTATGGCAAATTCGTTATCGAACCTCTCGAGAGAGGTTATGGTACAACTCTCGGTAACTGCATGAGAAGAGTTCTTCTCAGCTCTCTTCCGGGCGCTGCCATCACATCGGTCAAAATTGACGGAATTCTCCACGAGTTTTCGACAATCCCTGGCGTTAAAGAAGACGTCACAGAGATTATACTCAATCTCAAGAGACTCGCAGTTAAAATTGACGGCGATGAAGATACAAGAGCCATTATCAATGCTGTAGGACCTAAGGAAGTAACAGCAGCGGACATCATCGTTGATTCCCAGACAGAGATCTTCAACCCTGATCTGCACATCGCTACACTTGCTGAAAATGCTACTCTCGTAATGGAGATGAACATTGCTACAGGCAAGGGCTATGTTCCGGCAGAGCAGAATAAGACAGAAGAAACTCCTATAGCAGTTATACCGGTTGACTCCATTTTCACACCGGTTAAGAAAGTCAATTTCTCGGTTGAGAATACCAGAGTCGGACAGGTCACCGACTTTGACAGACTGATTGTAGAAATCTGGACCGACGGTTCCATTACGCCTGAGGAAAGCGTATCCATCGGAGCCAAGATTATACATGAGCACCTGGATCTCTTCATAGGTCTGGGTTCGGAAGTAGGCGACATGAAGTTCATGATCGAAAAGGACGAGGACCGCAAGGAAAAAGCACTCGTCATGGCGATAGAGGAACTCGAACTTTCAGTAAGATCCTTCAACTGCCTTAAGAGAGCTTCCATCAACACTGTTGAGGAACTCACACAGAAGACAGAAGAGGATATGATGAAGGTAAGAAACCTCGGAATGAAGTCGCTGGTAGAAGTAAAGAACAAGCTGGCTGAGCTGGGACTTTCCCTCAAGCCGAGCGATGATGAATAATCGAAAGGAGCAGATTGATGAAAGGTTATAAGAAGCTGGGCAGAGATTCTGCACACAGAAAATCCATGCTGAGAAACCTGGTAACCGATCTCTTCAGAGAAGGTAGAATCACAACTACTGATATGAGAGCTAAAGAAGCAGGCCGCCAGGCCGAAAAGCTTATCACAATCGCAAAGAAGGGTGACCTTCATGCAAGAAGACAGGTTCTCGAGTACGTTTTCGACGAGGACGTTGTGACAAAGCTCTTCGATGAGATCGCTCCGGGTTATGAGGGCCGCAACGGCGGATACACCAGGATCCTCAAGCTTGGACCTAGACAGGGAGATAACGCAGAAGTCGTTTACTTAGAACTCGTCTAGAACAGCAACAAATGAAACTGCGCCGGACTCTCGGCGCAGTTTTTTATTGGCGATTGCCCACAGTCTCCACAGCTGCGTCCACGACTCTTGAAGATTAAGCAACAATAATTACATACTCTGCAACCAACTCGAAAAGAAAAAAGAGAAATAATCGATTGTTGTTATTGAAGAGCGTAGTAGCAGGGGCTGTGGATTTTGTGGATAAGCGATGCTGATTACTCGGGAGCGGTGGATAAGTCGGTGGGCAGAGCGTCTCTGTCCATGGACTTATCCATGGATCCTCGCTTATCCACATAATCCATGGTCTATGAAGTGCTTTTGGTCCGGATTTGAAGTAGGTGCCGAGCGAGGACCAAAAATGTCTAAGTAAGAAAAGGAATATTGGTCCTTTTTTGAGATAGGTGACGAATGAGGACCAAAAATGTCTAAATAAGAAAAGGAGTATTGGTCCTTATTTGAGATAGGTGCCAAACGAGGACCAAAAATGTCTAAATAAGAAAAGGAATAATGGTTCTTATCTGAGGTATGTGGCGAACGAGGACCAATAATGACTAAGTCAGAGAAAGAATATTGGTCTAGATTTGAGGAAAGTGTCGAATGAGGACCAATAATGACTTAGACAACGATATATTTTGCTTCTTCTACTAAAGGCGCATTTTATCCCAACGATATTTTGCAGCATGCACATAAGAACCACCTTGAATTTCAGTGTACTAAAAAGATTCTTTATCTATGAAAATACAGACCAAAGTGGTAAAATAGTGTGTACGTTTGGAAGGAGACGAGACGTGTCTAAATCCGAAAGAAAGAAAGCAATTATCATATTCTCCGCACTGTCGCTGGTGTTCCTGATCGGAGCAATACTGACGGGCGGAAATGAAGAAAAACATGAATCTGTTCAAGAGGTTATGAGGGACAGCGTTCTGCATGATCTCAACAAGATTAGCTTACTCGGAATCAAAGATGTAAACCCTGGACTTATCGCGGCGTTTACTGTTTCGGGTTTTTTAATTGTCTTCGCATTGATTTGCAGGATATTCGTAATACCGAGATTCAAACTCGTGCCGGGCAAATTCCAGATGTTGCTTGAGACGGTTGTCGGAATATTCGACGGAATGGCCAAGAGCAGTTCTGAGCATATCAACAGTTTCCTCGGAGCATATATCTTTACGGCGGGAACCTACATATTCACGGGAACTCTGTTTGAACTCTTCGGTGTTCAGGCTGTTACCACCGCCGGACATCCGATATCGCTTCCGGCACCGCTTTCGGATGTAAACGGAGCGATTATGATGGGCTGTCTGTCATATCTGGTCATAATGTCAGGAGGAATTGCCGGAAACGGTGTCAAGGGAATAGGAAAGACATTAAAGGATTTCTCGCTTCCGATATCGATGAGCTTCAGATTGTTCGGAGCACTGCTGTCGGGAGCCCTGGTCACGGAACTTGTGTACTACTACTCGGCACTGAGTTATGTGCTTCCGGTAATAGTAGGAGTTCTCTTCACTCTGCTCCACGCACTGATACAGGCTTACGTACTGACGATGCTGACCTCGATGTTCTACGGAGAGGTAGCTGAAAAGGTAGAGAAGAAACCTAAGGACAAGACGAAGACCAGAAGAGGCAAGAAACGTATAACAGTTGTTAAACAGGACAGAGCGAGCTGATTAAACAGGGCTTGCCGGATCCATGAGATAAAAAGGAGAATCAAAAATGTTTAACTCAAAATCACTCAAAAGACTCGCAATCATAATGGGTATGATTATACTCGCCCTCGGTGCAGCTGCGACGATGGGAGTATTTGCGGCAGGAGAAGGCGCTGATGCCGGTGTTGCTGAGGCGGCAGCTACAGGACTTACGACAGGCGTTAAAGCCATTGCGGCTGCAATCGCAATCGGACTTGCCGCTTGCGGAGGTGCTATAGCAATGGGTATTTTCGGAGCCAAGGCAGTTGAGGGAATTTCCCGCCAGCCTGAGGCAGACGGAAAGATCAGAACCAACTTCATGCTTGGTCTGGTATTTATCGAGACGGCTATCATCTACGCACTGCTCGTAGTAATACTTATAATATTCGTACTTTAATTAAACGGAGATACTGATGACTGGAGTACCACTTAATGTAGATTGGCAGCAAATACTGCTCCATCTGCTCAATTTCACGATACTGTTCGGGGCTCTGTACATCCTGCTTTATAAACCTGTTAAAGATTTTATGAAGGGCAGGGAGGATCACTACGCCGAGATGGACAGCAAAGCAGAACTTGCTCTGGCTGATGCCGAAAGCAGCAAGGAAGCTTATGCTGCAAAAGTTAAGGCTTTTGATGAAGAGGTCAAGGCAGAAAAGACTGAGATGAGCAAAGCGGTCGAGGCCGAAAGAGAGCGCAGAATCAGTGCCGCCAAGACTGAGGCAGAGAAGATTGTGGCCGACGCCAGAAGCGCAGCCGACAGAGAGAAGTCAGAGATACTTGCATCTGCCCAGAAAGAGATTACGGACATGGTAACAGAAGCGATGGAGAAGCTCACTTTGGAGCAATCGGCTTCTGATGCCTTTGATCAGTTCCTCGATGCTGCGGAGGAGACAAAGTAATGAAAAAAGAAGAAGTAATCCTGAACGCAAAGCTTTACTCGGCGGTAGAACCGAGCAAGGAGCAGCAAAAGAGGTTCGGGAATTTTCTAAAGAATAAATACGGACAGGAAGTAAGCCTAGAATGGGTCAAATCTGACGCATTTCCGGGTGGCTTTCGCATGGAAGTCGGAAATGACATCTATGACTGGTCCGTAGGCGGCAGATTCCGTCAGCTCAGAGATACACTCGTAAAGGTACCGACTGACAACGGAAACATCATACCGCTCCTCAAGGAATCCATAGAATCGTGGACACCGGAAGCGCTCGCAGAGCAGGTTGGGGAGGTCACAACCGTGGGAGACGGAATTGCCACGGTATCAGGACTCGGCCAAGCAACTTTCGGAGAGATTCTCCTGTTCACGGACGGAGTCAGAGGAATGGTTCAGGATATCCGCACAAATGAGATTGGCTGCGTACTCTTTAACGATGACGAGAGCGTAACTCAGGGCTCGAGCGTAAGGCGCACGGGTAAAACTGCAGGAACTCCTGTAGGTGAGGCCTTCCTCGGAAGAGTAGTAGACGCACTCGGAACCCCAATAGACGGACTCGGCGAAATCGAAGCCTCAGGCTATATGCCTGTAGAGACTCAGGCACCGCCTATCATAGACAGGCAGCCTGTAGATACGCCGATTGAAACCGGAATTCTCTCGATTGACTCGATGTTCCCTATCGGACGCGGACAAAGAGAACTTATCATCGGAGACCGTCAGACAGGTAAGACAGCCATAGCCACAGATACCATCATCAACCAGAAAGGCAAGAACTGTATCTGTATCTATGTAGCAATCGGTCAGAAAAATTCATCAGTAGTGCGCGTTCAGCAGACTCTCATGAAACATGAGGCGATGGACTATTCGATTATAGTATCGGCTTCGGCGAGCGATCCTGCACCGCTTCAGTACATCGCACCGTATGCGGGTTGCGCAATGGCAGAGTACTTTATGAATCAGGGAAAAGACGTCCTGATCGTATACGATGATTTATCAAAACACGCTGTCGCATACAGAGCGCTTTCGCTCCTGCTTGACAGATCTCCGGGCCGCGAGGCTTATCCGGGAGACGTTTTCTACCTGCACTCAAGACTGCTCGAGAGGGCAGCAAGGCTTTCGGACAATATAGGTGGAGGCTCCATTACAGCCCTTCCTATAGTAGAGACTCAGGCAGGAGACGTAGCGGCATACATACCTACGAATATCATTTCCATCACGGACGGTCAGATATTCCTCGAGTCAGACCTCTTCTTCGCAGGACAGAGACCTGCCGTAAACGTAGGTCTTTCGGTATCCCGTGTAGGAGGAGACGCTCAGACCAAGGCTATGAAGAAAGCCGCAGGCACGCTCAGAATTGACCTGGCTCAGTACCGTGAGATGGAAGTATTTACGCAGTTTGCCTCAGACCTCGACGACCAGACTCGTCAGCAGCTCGAATACGGACAGGGCCTGATGCGTATGCTGAGACAGAAACAATACAAACCGAAGAGCCAGCATGAACAGGTAATTACGCTTGTAATGGCGCTTGCACATACTATGCAGGGTATCGATGTGGACGAGGTGAACAGTTTCATCGAAGGCCTGATCGAGCACTTTGAGACTGAGCACCGCGACATCTGTGACCGCATCGACAAAGAAGGCGTAATGGATGACGATCTGAAACAGCAGATCATCGACATTTCGACAGAATACAGGAATGGCATCGACGAAAGAGATTAAAAACAGAATAAAGAGTGTCGGTGACACGCAAAAGATTACGAATGCGATGTATCTTATCTCGTCGACGAAGATGAGAAAGGCCAGGCGCGATGCCGAGGAGACGAGGCCGTATTTCAATCTGCTGAGATCCGAGATCCGCAGGATGTTTGCGGTCGGCAAAGACTTCAAAAGCAGATACTACGATGCCGATGTCGACGAGACTAAGGCAGGAGGCAGAAATGGCATACTCGTAATTACCGGAGACAAAGGCCTGGCCGGCGCATATAACCAGAATGTAATCAAAGAGACTCTCGAACTGATGGAGAGAAGCGACGATTACAAACTCTATGTTGTCGGTGACTACGGCTGGAGATATTTCAGAAGTCATGAGGCGGATGTCTGTGAGGAATTTGCCCATTCGATGAACCAGCCGACGCTTGCGATGGCAAGGGACATCACGAGGGAGCTTCTCGATGAATTCGACGAGAACGAGTTCGACAGGCTTTATGTCTGCTACACGGAGTACACGGGTGGCATGAGCGCTGGGGCAGCCAGACATGACAGACTCATCCCTTTCGATAAAGATGACTTCGTACCGGAGGGTGATGAGACGGGTGATGACGCAGAGGCTGTATTCGAATTCGAGCCTGATGTAAACACGGTGCTTGAGCGAAGCATGCAATCTTATCTGGTCGGATATGTCTACTCGGCTTTGGTCAACAGCTATTCATCCGAGCAGAGTGCCAGAATGATGGCCATGGATGCGGCCAACGACAATGCGAGCGACCTGCTTGCGGAATTAAAACTTGAATTCAACCACTTGAGGCAGAACGCCATAACGCAGGAGATTACAGAGGTTTCCTCGGGCGCCAGGAGTCTTAAAAATAAAGGTAGATAGAGACAAAGGAGATTATTATGACCGGACGCATAGTGCAGGTTTCGGGATCGGTAATAGACGTGCTGTTCGAAGAGGGACAGCTGCCTAAAATCAACGATGCTCTGACTGTCAAGACAGAGCACGGCACTCTTGTGATGGAGGTTGCCCAGCACATCGGAAGCAACCTCGTCAGATGCATCATGCTGGCAGGTTCCGAGGGAATGAGCAGAGGCATGGAAGCAGAGGCCACGGGCTCGGCTATCAGAGTCCCTGTGGGCGACTGCGTGCTTGGCCGCATGTTCAACGTACTCGGTGAGCCTATCGACGGAGGAGATCCTCTTCCGGCAGATGTCGAGAGAGATTCCATACACAGAAAGGCACCGGGCTTTGACGAGATAAGCCCGTCCGTAGAGATTCTCGAGACAGGCATCAAGGTAATCGACCTGCTCGAACCTTATCCGAAGGGCGGAAAGATCGGACTCTTCGGAGGAGCCGGTGTAGGTAAGACCGTACTTATTCAGGAACTGATACACAACGTAGCCATGGAGCACGGCGGTTACTCCATATTCACGGGAGTAGGTGAGCGTTCAAGAGAGGGTAATGATCTTTGGAAAGAGATGAACGAAGCTGGTGTAATGGATAAGACAGCCATGGTCTTCGGACAGATGAACGAGGCTCCGGGAGTGCGTATGAGAGTAGGACTTTCGGGACTTACTATGGCTGAGTATTTCAGAGACAAGCAGAATAAAGACGTACTGCTCTTTATCGATAACATATTCAGATTTGTACAGGCGGGCTCAGAGGTATCCACACTTCTCGGACGTATGCCGTCAGCTGTAGGATATCAGCCGACTCTTGCATCCGAGATGGGAGCACTTCAGGAGAGAATCACTTCGACCAAGGCGGGCTCAATCACATCCGTACAGGCCGTATATGTGCCGGCGGACGACCTGACAGATCCAGCGCCTGCTACGACATTTGCCCACCTCGATGCGACTACGGTACTCTCGCGTAAAATCGCAGAGCAGGGACTTTACCCGGCTGTAGATCCGCTGAATTCTACATCCAGAATTCTCGAGGCGGACATAGTCGGAGATCAGCATTACGAGGTAGCCAGAAAGGTGCAGGAGATACTCCAGAAATATGCGGAGCTTCAGGACATCATCGCGATCCTCGGTATGGACGAACTTTCGGAAGAAGACAAGTCCACCGTATACAGAGCGCGTAAGATTCAGAGATTCCTTTCTCAGCCGACTCACGTAGCTGAGAAATTCACGGGAATGCCGGGAGTATATGTACCGGTTGAGGAGACAGTCAAGGGATTCGGAGCCATCGTCTCCGGAGAAATGGACGAGTATCCGGAGCAGGCCTTCTTTAACGTAGGAACGCTGGACGATGCAATAAAGAAAGCGAAGACACTTTAATGGATAATTTCAAACTGCAGATCATGGCGAGTGACCATATGGTATTTGACGGGGAGGCCAAGTCGGTATCCATGTTTACCACGGAGGGAAGCGTGGGCATACTGGCACACCACTCCAACTTGATTATGGCCGTCGTACCCGGAGAACTTGAATATGAGGCTGCGGATGCCGGCGGAAAGAAAGAAATGGTCATCGTATCGGACGGGCTGCTGAAGGTCGAAAACGGGGAGGTAATGATACTCGTCGACACGGCAGAGAAACCTGAAGAGATAGACGAGGCCAGAGCTATTCGAGCAGAGGAAGCTGCAAAGGAAGCACTGAAGAGGGCAAATTCCAACAGGGATGTGGCACTTGCCAGTGCGGAACTCTCGAGAGCCATGAGTCGCATCAAGGCATCGAGGAATAAACATAATTTGAAATAACAGCACAGGCCTGAAACGGTCAAAACGAAGAACGGGACAAAATAATCAGAAAGAGCATAGGGGACGAAATTGGAAAAGAAAAAGAACTACGACATTATAATAGTCGGTGCGGGGCCGGGAGGCATATTCGCCGCTTATGAACTGACAAAAGAGAATACAGATCTTAAGATTGCCGTGTTTGAAGCGGGCAATCCTCTGGATAAGAGAAAATGTCCGATCGACGGAGATAAGGTAAAATCCTGTGTTCACTGCAATCCTTGCTCGATAATGAGCGGATTCGGAGGAGCAGGCGCATTTTCCGACGGTAAATACAATATTACGAACGACTTCGGCGGAACGCTGTATGAGTACATCGGCAAGGAAAAAGCCATCGAACTCATGAAGTATGTCGATGATATCAATATGAAGTTCGGCGGCGAGGGAACCAAGCTCTACAGCACTGCAAATACCGAGCTTAAGAAGGTTTGCATGCAGAACAAACTGAAACTTCTGGATGCTTCCGTAAGACACCTCGGAACAGACATTAACTATGTCGTGCTCGAGAACATATACAATGTTTTGAAGGATAAGGTCGAGTTCAAATTCCACACTCCTGTTACCATGATTGAAGCAATCGAGGACGGATATAAGATAATTACGGCTGTCGGAGCATATACATGCAACAAGTGTATCGTTTCCGTCGGAAGAAGCGGAAGCAAGTGGATAGAGGGCATATGTAACGACCTTGGAATTGAAACTCAGTCGAACCGCGTGGATATAGGAGTGAGAGTTGAACTTCCTGCGGTTCTGTTCTCGCATCTGACGGATGAACTCTACGAGAGTAAAATAGTATATAAGACGGAGAAGTTCGAGGATAAAGTCAGGACTTTCTGCATGAACCCGAAAGGCAGTGTCGTAACCGAGAACACCAACGGCATAGTGACCGTAAACGGACACAGCTATGAGGATCCGGCAAAGCAGACGGATATGACAAACTTCGCACTTCTCGTATCCAAACATTTCTCGGTGCCGTTCAAGGACAGCAACGGCTACGGCGAGAGCATAGCGAGACTTTCCAATATGCTTGGTGGCGGAGTTATAGTCCAGAGGTTCGGCGACCTCATCAGAGGAAGACGTACCAACGAGAAGAGGATGGCTGACAGCTTTGCAAAACCGACGCTCAATGCATCGCCGGGAGACCTATCGCTCGTGCTGCCGAAGAGAATACTTGACGGAATTATCGAGATGATTTACGCCCTCGATAAAATCGCACCGGGAACTGCAAATGACGACACGCTGTTATACGGCGTAGAGGTCAAGTTCTACAATATGGATGTCAAACTCAATGACAATCTTGAGACCAGCTACAAAGGCCTCTATATGATAGGCGACGGAAGCGGCGTGACTCATTCGCTCTCGCACGCATCGGCCAGCGGAGTATTTGTGGCAAGAGATATACTAAAGTCATAGCTGCAGAAGACATGTTAAAGCAGCAGCAAGAAAGAAAATAAAGCCGCAGTAAGATTGTTAGAATGCAGGCTTTATGTTACAATAGATGAGCATTAAACGGTGGGCGATTTGCCGTGCGCAGGGGCCCTGCGCAACGGGGCTCCGTGAACCATGTCAGGACTGAGAGGTAGCAGCATTAAGCGATAAGTCTTGTGTGCCGCAGACCAGCCTCTGCGTACTGCAAATCGCCTTCCGATTTTTTTATAGGAAATGGGCAATATGTAAACGCTATTGTGTAGTTTTTCAGAACAGGAGCAATATGCAAACGGCATTGTACAGGGCCGAAAGGCCGGAAGTATTCGAAGACATAATAGGCCAGAAGCACATCGTCAGGATCTTGCAAAACCAGCTTAAGACGGGCACTGTGAGCCAGGCTTATCTTTTTGCGGGAACTCACGGAACGGGTAAGACGAGCACCGCAAGGATACTTGCCAAGGCCGTAAACTGCACGAGCACCGAAGGAAGTATCCCTTGCGGTCACTGCGAGAATTGCGAAGCCATAAGAGAGGGCAGATTTGTAGATTGCATCGAACTCGACGCCGCATCCAACAACGGCGTGGAGGATCTTCGTGCCATAGTGGATATGGTCAAGTATCCGCCATCAATAGGTAAATATAAGGTATATATCATAGACGAGGTGCATATGCTCTCGCAGGCAGCAGAGAATGCTTTCCTGAAGACTCTCGAGGAGCCACCGGAGCATGCAATATTCATACTTGCCACTACGGACCCTCAGAAGGTACGCGCTACAATCAGATCCAGATGTATGGAACTCAATTTCAGGCGCGTGACAGAGGAAGACCTTTCGGCAGGCATGAAGAGGATTTGCGCTAAGCGCAATATAGATATAACGGATGATGCACTTTCGACAATTGCGTCCAGAGCCAACGGGTCGGTCAGGGATGCACTGTCGATACTCGAGCAGTGCATCGCGGCGGGAGATACCCGTCTGGACCGCAGCCTCGTACTTGAATACACGGGCGCCGCGGGCGAGGATTTCTTCCTCGCACTGACCGACGTTGTCCTTTCCGGAGACGCCGGCAAAGCTCTGATATACATAGACGAGATACTCAAAAGAGGTAAGGACGCCAGGCAGATACTCAAGGACTGGAATGCACATATCAGAGATCTGATGATCGCAAAATATGTCGCAAAGCCTGAAAGAATAATAGCGATGTCTGCGGAGAATACCGCAAGAATTACAAAGCAAGCGGGTAAAGCGGACGCGATATTCATCGAGTCTGCAATCAAACTTATATCCGAATACATCAATCTCGGACGCTATTCTGAGAGACCGAGACTGTTACTGGAGACAGCGGCGGTCAAACTTGCTGCATCAAGAGATGCTCAGGAAGTACCGATAGTTCCGGTAAAATCCGTAAAGACTCTGCAAGCGGAGAAAATCGAAGTGACACGAAACACCGTTCAGATGGAGCCGGTGAGTGACCTCAGAGAACTGATGCCGCAGGAGACACAGGTACCAAAAGCCGAAACACAGGGAGCGACAGAGCAGATGACGAAGTCAGAACCTGCTGTGCAGGCAGACCCTGAGCCTGCATCAATACCAAGTGTGCCGGCAGCAGAGCCTGCACCGCAACCAGAGCCTGAACCGGAACCGGAAATACTCGATCCGGGAACTCCGGGAGAGATGTGGGAACAGATAGTCCAGGAAGTTGCTGCAAACGACAGGAGCTTTGTAAGCTTGGTAGGTCATCACTCGGAGGCGCTCGACTTTGATGCCGGGGAACTCGTAATATCTGTCAGACCGGGTAAAATAAGGCTTGCCGAAGAGAAGCTCAGAGAGATTACCGAGATTGCCAGAAGACTTTACGGAAGCAGCATAATCGTAACGCTCAGAAGCGGCGATCCGGGCGAAGAAGCCAGGAAGACATACGAGATGACAGAGCAGGAGACGGCACAGATACTTCAAAATGACAAAGCACTCAATGAAGCGGCGTCGGATATAGAAGATTTATTCGGAATCAAGCCCGTAATCGAGAGCTGATTCATGTATACACAGGAGGACAGATAATGGGTAAAGGAATGAAAGCCGGCAAAAAGCCAAAGAAAAACAGACCGAGCGGCATGGGCGGCGGCGGAGGCGATATGCAGAAACAGCTCCGTCAGCTTCAGCAGATGCAGGCTGAGATGGAGCAGGCGCAGGCAGAACTCGCCGAGAAAGAACTCACCGCAACAGCAGGCGGCGGAGCGGTCGAGGTTACCATTAACGGCAACAAAGAGATTACAAAACTCACCATAGATAAGGATGTAGTCGATCCTGATGATGTTGAAATGCTCCAGGACCTCGTAACAGCGGCGGTCAACGAAGCAATCAGACAGATGGAAGAACTCACCGAGGCTGAGATGAACAAGATCACAGGCGGACTCGGTGCTATGGGAGGCGGACTCGGAATACCGGGATTCTAATATATGAGACAGTACCCGAGATCGCTCAATAAGCTGATAAATGAACTTGGCAAACTGCCGGGGATCGGGGGCAAGACCGCCCAGAGACTCGCGTTTCATATTCTGAGCCTTACAGACAGAGAGGCTGAGGAACTTGCAGATGCGATTTCGAGTGCAAAAAAGACCCTGCGTTACTGCGAAGTCTGCGGCAATCTCACAGACAGTGAAAAATGCAAAATCTGCACTGATGAGAGCAGAGACGGCAGCGTGATATGCGTGGTCGAATCGCCGCAGGATGTTATGGCAATGGAGAGGATAAGAGAGTTCAAGGGCAGATACCATGTGCTTCACGGCACGATATCTCCGATGGACGGCATCGGTCCGAATGATCTGAACCTCGCTTCATTAGTCAAGAGACTGCAGGCGGAGCCTGATGTCAATGAGCTGATAATCGCCACAAATCCGAATATCGAGGGAGAGGCGACAGCCATGTATATTGCCAATCTCCTAAAACCGTCGGGCATAAAGATTACGAGGATTGCCCACGGACTGCCGGTAGGAGGCGACCTTGAGTACGCAGACGAGGTCACGCTGCTCAAAGCGATAGAAGGCAGACGCGAACTATAAAAAAGATAAATGTAAGGGGGAAGAATAAATGAAGAGAAAGACACTTACGATGAAAGAGACCATCGTAGTTGCGAGCACCCTGTTCGGAATGTTCTTCGGTGCGGGAAACCTTATTTTCCCGGTGCACCTCGGACAGATGGCGGGATCCAACTCATGGCCAGCAATTATCGGATTCTGCATCACCGCAGTGACAATTCCTATTCTCGCAGTAGCGGCTATAGGCAATACTCACAGCGACAACCTGATGCATCTTTCGAGCAAAGTCGGCAACCGCTATAGCAAGATATTTACTGCGGCGCTCTATCTGACGATAGGACCTTTCTTTGCAATCCCAAGATGTGCGACCGTATCGTTCACAACGGGACTTGAGCCTCTGACCGGCAATCATCCGAAGATTGCATTGCTCATATTCTCATTTGTGTTCTTTGCGCTCGTAATGTTCTTTTCACTCAGACCGAGCGGAATTACGACATGGATCGGAAGAATTATCAACCCGATATTCCTTGTCTTCCTGGCCATACTCGTAATCGTGGCACTCATAAATCCGGGAGCACCGATGTCAAGTGTAGAGCCAACTGAGGCTTATCAGAACGGAGCGCTATTCAACGGGTTCATCGAGGGATACGGCACAATGGATGCCATCGCAGGTCTTGCATTTGGTATCGTAATTATCAATGTCGTACGCGACCTCGGAATCAGCGATGACGGCGATGTAGCCAGAGCAACCATCAAATCCGGAGTATTCACCGGAATCCTGATGGCCATCATCTACATCCTGACGATCATGATGGGAGCTCAGTCAAGAGGACTGTTTGAACTCTCGGACAACGGCGGAATCGCACTCACTCAGATTTCCAACCACTACCTCGGCGGAATCGGTCAGTTCGTACTTGCGATCACGATCACATTTGCCTGCCTCAAGACGGCAATCGGTCTGGTTACAAGCTGCGGTGAGATGTTCGTAAAACTCATCCCGGGCAAACTGAATTACAGAGGATGGGCTATGGTATTCACGCTCTTCTCGTTCATAGTTTCGAACGTGGGACTGACAGCTATCATCACATATGCAATTCCTGTGCTGATGCTCCTCTATCCGCTTACAATCACACTTGTAATACTTGCACTTTGCGAAAAGGCTTTCGGAAAGAGCAAATACGTTTATCAGTGGGTAACAATCGGAGCACTTATCCCTGCAGTCTTTGACTTCTTCAAGACTCTCGGAATTGAATCCGTAAACACCCTCGGCGGCAAGATATTCCCGTTCTTTGACCTCGGACTCGGTTGGGTAGTGCCATCCGTAATCGGTCTTGTAATCGGACTCGTGCTGACCAAAGTAAAAGGCAACGAAAACGCAGCGGCTTAGTAAAAAAATTGCGCCGCACTCAGAATGACAGGGCAGCTGCGGTGATGATACACGCAGGATGACAGAACAGCTGCGATGACAATTTGTGCAGTAAGACAGAAAGGGTAACAAGAATATGTCCATAGAAGTTGCAAGAGCATATTTAAAGGAACTGGGAATGGACGACCGCATCATGGAATTTGATGTCTCGAGTGCCACAGTGGAGCTTGCGGCCAAAGCGGTCGGAACAGAGCCGGCCAGAATATGCAAAACGCTGAGCTTTAAGCTCAAAGACGGCACGGGCATACTCGTTCAAGTTGCCGGAGATGCCAAAGTAGATAACAAAAAATACAAGGACTATTTCGGAGAGAAAGCCAAGATGTTGAGTCCTGAGGAAGTACCTGAATACACCAACCACGAGATAGGGGGAGTATGTGCTTTCGGTGTGACGAGGGACGATGTTCGCATCTATTGCGACAAATCCATGCAGAGGTTCGATATGGTATATCCTGCATGCGGATCGTCCAATTCGGCAGCCGGTTTTACACCCGATGAACTCTTTGAAGTTTCGCGCTCTCTCGAGTGGATCGACATCGCTAAAGTCCTTGAAAATCCAAGTGAATAATGTTAAAATACCCACCGAGCCACCAGACATATAATTGGTGGCTCGGATTGTTTATAGAAAGCGCCGCACGCGGCGTACAGAGGTGTTTTTTTAATGACTAATTATCAGGAGATTATCGAAAAGTACAAGGACGTAGATTTATATAAAATGAGCGATGCTGAGTATGCAGAGCTCAAAGAAGCTGAGATGGCGGACATGCAGTCCTATGTCGATGCCATCAACAGCAGCACCGAGCCTGCCGTAATGTACAAGAAAGGCAGAGCGGTCACAGATCTGAAAAATCTTATTGAGACTTCAGCTACAATCTGGGGCGATAAGGTTCTCTATCATCAGAAGAA